>JBMYXX010000107.1:0-8850 GCA_049608805.1 Flavobacteriales bacterium
GGCTTTAATCCATCTTCAATGGTAGGAACCGCACGCTCGAGAATTACGTAGCTAGCGTAATCAAGAAACCAGTCTTGATACATGCCGCTTACCGCAATGGCGTTGTCCACAGACCCGCCTTTGTTTTCCTCGTTTTCTTCTTCCCCGTTTTCCATTAATCTACCTCTTCCTCTACCAAGTCCTTCTCAACCCGTAGGTTTTCGATGATGAAATCTTGTCTTTCGGGTGTATTCTTACCCATAAAATATTGGAGCATTTGACTCAAATGGTCCTCCTTTCTTACTTCAACTGGGTCTAGTCTGATGTCTTCGCCAATGAAGTTTTTAAACTCATCTGGTGATATTTCTCCCAAACCTTTGAAACGCGTTATCTCAGGGTTCTTGCCCAGCTTTGCCATCGCATCTCGCCTTTCATCTTCCGAATAGCAATAAATGGTTTCCTTCTTGTTTCGAACCCTGAAAAGTGGCGTTTGTAAAATGTAAACGTGTCCGTTCTTCACAATGTCTGGAAAGAATTGCAATAGGAAAGTCAACAGTAATAGACGAATGTGCATTCCATCGACATCGGCATCCGTTGCAACGACAATCTTGTTGTAGCGCAAGCCATCAAGTCCCTCTTCAATGTTAAGTGCGGCTTGTAAAAGATTAAACTCTTCATTCTCATAAACCACCTTTCTGGTAAGGCCGTGACAGTTAAGTGGCTTTCCTCTAAGACTGAACACTGCTTGTGTATTCGGGTCACGACTTTTTGTGATTGAACCACTCGCAGAATCTCCCTCCGTAACAAAAATGGTTGTCTCCTCCTCTCTTGGTTTTCCAGTATTAAAGTGGATTCGGCAATCGCGCAACTTCTTGTTGTGCAAACTAGCTTTCTTCGCTCTATCTCGAGCTAACTTCTTAATTCCAGAAAGCTCCTTTCTTTCACGTTCTGCTTGCTGAATTCGCTTTAAAAGAATCTCAGCAACATCCGTATTCTTGTGTAGGAAGTTGTCAAGCTTGGTTTTGAGAAAATCGCCAACAAAGGCTTTCATTGACGGCCCTTCTGGACCAACATTCTGAGAACCTAATTTGGTTTTGGTCTGGCTTTCAAAAACTGGCTCCATCACCTTAACCGAGATGGCGGCAATGATTCCGCTTCTTACATCACCAGCATCCAGGTTTTTACCAAAATGTGTTCTTATAGTCGTAACCAACGCCTCACGAAAAGCACCTTGATGCGTTCCGCCCATTGTAGTGTGCTGACCGTTTACGAACGAGTAATATTCCTCTCTTGACGAGTTCCCGTGTGTAATGGCAACTTCAATATCATCACCTTTTAGGTGGATTATTGGATAGCGAACCTCATCATCAATTTTCGCTTCCAGCAAGTCTTTAAGACCATGCTCGGAGTGCATCTTCTCGCCATTGTAAACTATCGTCAACCCAGGATTTAGGTAACAATAGTTCCACAACATCTTCTTCACATGCTCATCTCGAAAGCGGAAATTTTGGAAGAGCGTTTCGTCAGGTTCGAAATACGTGAGTGTTCCCTTTCGCGAACTACTTGCTACAATAGGAGCATCATTCATTATGATACCCTTTTCAAACTCGGCAAGCTTAGTTTGTTCTTCTCTAAAACATTGAATAGTAAATGTGGAAGACATGGCATTAACGGCTTTGGTTCCAACTCCGTTCAATCCAACAGATTTCTTAAACGCAACCGAATCGTACTTGGCTCCTGTGTTAATCTTGCTCACACAATCCACCACTTTGGTAAGCGGAATTCCACGACCATAGTCTCTTACACGAACCGTTCTCTCTTTTACCGTTACCTCGATGGTACGGCCATTCCCCATCACAAACTCATCAATCGAATTGTCAATTACCTCCTTAATAAGAATGTAAATTCCATCGTCATGCTGAGAGCCATCGCCCAATTTACCAATGTACATACCCGGTCTGAGCCGAATGTGCTCATGCCATTCTAGCGACCGAATCTGATCTGCTCCGTACTTGGTTTCTTCTGCCATTTCTTGCTTGCGTCCTCGCTTTCTTGAGGTCAATAAATATAGTATTACAGCGTAGCTAACCCGAACTTATTTCAATGGGGTTTTCAACGGGGTTTTGAACAGTTATTTCACCGCTCAAAAAGCACTCAAGAAGCTGTTTCAGAAATGGATTACACGTTGAATCTGAAGTGCATAACATCTCCATCCTGCACGACATATTCCTTACCCTCAACCTTCATTTTTCCTGCGTCTTTCACAGCGGCTTCAGAACCAAGCGTCACAAAATCATTGTAAGCAATGGTTTCGGCACGGATAAACCCTTTCTCAAAATCGGTATGAATTACTCCAGCAGCTTGAGGAGCCGTCATGCCTTTTTCAATGGTCCAAGCACGCACTTCCTTAACACCGGCAGTAAAATAAGTTTGCAAATCAAGCAGCTTGTATGCAGAACGAATTAGCTTGTTTACACCAGCTTCCTCTAATCCCATATCCTGAAGAAATTCTTGACGCTCTTCGTAGGTGTCTAACCCTGCAATATCTGCTTCAGCAGCAGCAGAAATCAGAATAACCTCAGCACTTTCATCCTTGACAGCTTCCTGAACCCTTTTGGTAAAATCGTTACCATTGATTACCGAGCCCTCATCCACGTTACATACGTACAAAACAGGCTTAAGCGTTAACAAATGGAACGTCTGTGCTAACTCCAGCTGACTATCATTTAACTCTGCGACTCTTGCAGACTTCCCTTGCTCAAGTGTTACACGGATTATCTCTAATGCATCAAACTCACGTTTAGCTTCTTTATCACCAGTTTCCGCTTGGCGTTTTACTTTAGAAAGACGGTTTTCAACCGTTTCCAAATCTTTGAATTGAAGCTCAGTATCAATAATTTCTTTGTCCCGCACAGGGTCAACAGAACCATCAACATGCACAACATTCTCGTTTTCAAAACATCTTAAAACATGAATGATTGCATCCGTTTCTCTAATGTTTCCAAGGAACTTATTCCCAAGTCCTTCGCCTTGGCTTGCACCTTTAACAAGACCAGCAATATCAACGATTTCGATGGTAGTTGGAACAACGCGCTCAGGCTTTACTAGCCCTTCCAATTTCTCTAACCGTTCATCTGGAACAGTAATTACTCCAACGTTAGGTTCGATGGTGCAAAACGGAAAGTTTGCCGCTTGCGCCTTCGCGTTAGAAAGACAATTAAAAAGAGTGGATTTCCCAACATTTGGAAGTCCTACGATACCACATTGTAAAGCCATTGCGCTAAAATTTTGAGGCCGCAAAGCTAATACTTACATCCTTCGCAATATGAACTCTATTCCTTAAAAAAACCAACCTGCTCTAGCGTTGCCTTATTTGGCCGAACGATGTAAAATATCTTGTTGTCTATGAGTGGGATTTTACCAGTATAACTATGTCGGAAATTGTAACCAATTACAGCAAACTCGGCCGCATGTTCCGGGTATGCAGTCATAATCTCCTCAACATTTGAAGGAACTCTGCACCGGTCTTTTCTGCCAACCACCAACAACTCTTTATTACTCATGAAATTTAGTTGATACTGCAAAAACTCGTTGGTTGTAAAAACGTATTTAACGCCCTCAGACTTTAATTTTCGAATCAACTTTTTCATTCCAGCCTCATCATTCTTAATGCGCTTATCCACCTCTGTTAGAGACATATTAACAAACGAATAATCGTTGAAATTTGGAATCGTACCCAATCCTACCAAGCCAAGCAAAACCGAAGCTCCCAAAATTCCTTTTTTGAGTTTTTCGTTCTTCACTTCGACATAAACCGCAACAATTGCCATCAGCGCAAAACCAAAGAATGGCAAAAGGTATCTCGGCTCAGATTTCACCAAAAAACCTGAAAAAGAAAACATTGAAGAGAGCATTAATACCGCTGACAATCCGAATTTTTTCCCCTTATACATATGAACAATCCCAAGTATCGAAACCAAGAGAAACACAACCAAAACCAAGGTAGCGTAAGCCTTATTACTTGGCTCGTA
This sequence comes from Flavobacteriales bacterium, assembly GCA_049608805.1. Classification (GTDB taxonomy): domain Bacteria; phylum Bacteroidota; class Bacteroidia; order UBA10329; family UBA10329; genus UBA10329. The sequence continues at coordinate 4,011 of JBMYXX010000107.1, forward strand.
ACTGGTTGACAGAAAATAATTCCCACCAAGCGTTTTCACCAAAACCTCGGGTATTTGATCAATCAGCATAAGTCGCTTCGCGAAATTTGGTTGCGGAGTATTCCACACCGATTCTATGGTAGATTTCAAACCAAAAAATGCCAATCCCGTGATTCCAGAACCAGCCACAAACCCACCCAATGACGGAAGTTTCTTCAACCATCCACCTTCTTGCTTCCAAAGGAAAAACCCAATAATTGGCAACATACAAGGCAACCAAATAGGTTGAGTTTCATAAATCAACGCCAGCAACATCCCAACTACAAGCCAAACCATCCAATTCAACCTCTCCTTAAACTGCACCAGCAAAAACAGAACAGCAGAACTAAAGAAAAAACTACTGAGATAACCGCCCCTAGCTTTCATAGACCAAACAAGCCAAGTTGGCGAAGCCACAAGAGCAGCCACAAACAAGGCGGTTGCTAGTTTATTTTGCTTGCTGAGCTTAAAAAACACGAGGGTTAGTAACGAAACAGAAGACGCCCATAGCGCTAGCATTGGAATTTTCACCGCCAGCATTCCTGTTCCAAACAACAAAACGCCAAAACCAACAAGTAGTGCTTCCAAGGTTGACAATCCATAATTCTGACCATAGAAATACAAGGGAAACTCTCCGTCCAACACATCCAGTCCCATTAAGGCGACAATAGCCTCGTCTCCATCAAAGAAAAACACATTAGAATTGATGAAAAACAGCCGAGTACCGAAGCAAGCAACAAATACAAATAGCAAAAGAAGAAGCTTCGTTCTCATGTGGTGAAATTTTGGACTTTGAATGAATTGGCAATTTATCTAATTGAATGTAATCAGGCATACATGATTTCCTTGGAATTTTGAGACCTCCTAAATCAGTTTCAACGAGCGCAACCCTCAACCCAAAGCGTAATTTGACTTATTAAATGTTATTAACGCGAGTTAAAATCCACCGTTGGTTAACCTACTTTTGAGGGCAACCAATCAGTCGCAACATGCCCTCTACCGAAGAATTGAAAAGTATCTGTTCGCAAACGCGAAGAGACATTGTAAGAATGGTAGCCGCTCCAAAATCGGGGCATCCAGGAGGTTCGCTGGGTTGTGTAGAATTCTTCGTTTCGCTGTACCATGAGATAATGAAACCCGATGCTTCCAACTTTACAATGGACGGCAAAGGAGAAGATGTTTTCTTCCTTTCCAACGGTCATATCTCACCAGTTTGGTACAGCGTTTTATCGCGTTACGGGTACTTTCCTGTAGATGAATTGAAAACATTCCGATTCTTGAACACAAGATTGCAAGGACATCCGACAACACATGAAGGGTTGCCTGGCGTGAGAATGGCATCCGGTTCTTTAGGAATGGGGATGTCTTGCGGAATTGGAGCAGCTTTAACCAAAAAATTAAACGGTGAAAGCAACTTAGTTTACACGCTTCATGGCGATGGAGAATTGCAAGAAGGTCAGATTTGGGAAGCCGCTATGTATGCATCGGCCAAGAAAGTTGACAATATCATTGCCACGGTGGACGTTAATGGAAGACAGATTGATGGCGATACTGATGATGTGATTGCATTGGGAAGTCTTCGCGCAAAGTTTGAAGCTTTCGGTTGGAAAGTGTTCGAATGTGACGGCAACAACTTGGAAGATTTGCTAAAAACAATGGCTGAATGTAAAGCCGCAACTGGCAAAGGCGTTCCTGTAATGAACCTCATGAAAACCGAAATGGGCATGGGAGTTGATTACATGATGGGAAGTCACAAGTGGCATGGCATTTTCCCGAATGAGGAGCAATTAGCCGATGCGCTTGGACAATTGGAAGAAACACTCGGAGATTATTAAAAGAGGTTTTAGGTTCTAGGGTTGAGGTTTTAGCAAACAAGAAAACCCAAATCGATGATTTTTAATTATTCATTCATAGTTAATAATTGAATTTTAGGAAACATATTTCTGTCTTGCTGCTAGGGTTTGGGCTTTTGCTCAGTTTTAGCAATCCAGCATTGGCGCAGGAAAAAGAAAAACCGCTAAACCGTATTCTTTTCGTTTTTGATGGCTCACAAAGTATGTTTGGTCATTGGGAAAGCGGGATGAAAATTGACATCGCGAAACAGCTTCTCAATGAACTTTTAGACAGCCTGAAAAACGTTGAGAACCTTGACCTCGCTTTGCGAGCATACGGACATCAGAGTCCGTTTATTTCAAGTACTCAGCGAGACTGCAAAGACACCAAGTTAGAAGTACCATTTAATGGTGGTGGCGCTTGGGCCATTAAGAAAGCGCTGGATAAAATTCAGCCAAAAGGAACTACTCCAATTGCCTACAGTATTGAGCAGTCCGCTAAAGATTTCCCGCCTTGCGGCAATTGCCGAAACATGATTATTCTAATTACTGATGGTATCGAAGAATGTGACGGTGATCCATGCGCCATTTCTCTTGCATTGCAAGCCAAAGGAATCGTTCTAAAACCATTCGTAATTGGTATTGGTCTGGACTTAGAATTGATAGATCGATTCAGGTGTATTGGAAGCTATTTCAATGCAAAAAGCGAGCGATCTTTCAAGGATGTTTTGAATGTGATCATTTCCCAAGCGTTGAACCCAACTACCGTTCAAGTAAACCTGATGGATAGTCACGGTTTGCCCACCGAAACGGACGTAAATATGACGTTTTACGATGCTAATTCGGGACAAATGGCATACAATATTATACATACCATGAACCACCGTGGGCTACCAGATACGTTGGGAATTGACCCGCTGGCGTCTTACCGAATGAAAGTCCATACGGTTCCGGCAGTAACGAAGGATAGCATTGAACTGGTTCCCGGCATTCACAACATCATTGCAATAGATGCGCCTCAAGGAGATTTAATTCTCAAAGTTCAAGGAAAACATGACTATGAGAATTTACAAGCAATCGTTCGACAAAGTGGCGAAATGAACACGCTTACAATGCAGAAGATTGATGACAAACAACGTTATTTGGTTGGAACGTACGATTTGGAAATCCAAACGCTTCCTAGGATGTATGTTTCTGGGGTTCAGGTTTCACAAAGCCATACAACCAAGGTTGAAATTCCACAACCAGGAATGGCTCATATCATGCGAAAATCAAAAGGAGTTGGCGATGTTTTCGTGAAAGAAGGAATTGGTCTGAATTGGATTTATTCACTTGACTCTGAACTCACTTCGGAAAGCATACCACTACAACCAGGAGACTACAAAGTGGTATTCCGGTCAACTGGATCTAAACGTGCATTTTATACGATAGAAAAAGACTTTACAATATTCTCAGGCAAATCTCAACTTGTTGAATTGAAGTAAGATATGATTAAGCCACAGAGACACGGAATGCACAGAAGTTTTCACAGAATAATTGTTCTAGGGAAATGAGAAAATATTCTAGCGAAGATTTCCCACTTCAGCAAGAGACCGACCAAATAATCGGCTCGGCAATTGAGGTGCATAAAAACCTTGGCGCAGGCTTTCTCGAAATTGTTTACAAAGACGCTTTGGAGCTAGAGTTTCGGGAGAGGGGAATTTTCTTTGAAAGAGAAAAACAATACCCAGTAAACTATAAGGGAACTATTCTACCGCATTCTTTTTACGCTGACTTTGTGATTTTTCAGAATGTAATTCTTGAAATAAAAGCAAAATCAGATTTTGCAAATGAGGACATCGCTCAAACGCTCAACTATTTAAAATGCTCGAACTGTAAAGTTGGACTTCTCTTGAACTTTGGAAGGACAACGTTGGGCATCAAACGACTGGCACTATAAAACATGATAACGTCTCAGATTGACAGTTTTACTCGGAATAGAAATACTCTTTCTGTGAAAACTTCTGTGTCTTCTGCGATTCTGTGGCAAAAAAAATGTAATCAATGACAATGGAAAAACTTACCGAAGACCGCGATACGCGTTCTGGATTTGGAGCTGGACTTCAAGAATTGGGACAAGAAAACGAAAACGTAGTTGCGCTATGTGCCGACTTGACTGGCTCGCTAAAAATGAATGCTTTTGAAAACGAAAATCCAGACCGTTTTTTTCAGGTTGGAATTGCAGAAGCAAACATGATGAGTATTGCCGCTGGAATGACGATCGGTGGGAAAATTCCGTTTACAGGAACCTTTGCCAACTTCAGTACTGGCCGTGTTTATGACCAAATTCGTCAGTGTGTAGCATACTCAGGAAAGAATGTAAAAATCTGTGCTTCTCATGCCGGATTAACACTTGGAGAGGACGGTGCAACCCACCAGATTTTGGAAGACATTGGTTTGATGAAAATGTTGCCGCATATGACGGTTATCAATCCTTGTGATTACAACCAAACTAAGGCCGCAACCAAAGCTATCGCGGAGCACGAAGGACCAGTTTATTTGCGCTTCGGCAGACCAAAAGTGGCCAACTTTACACCTGAAGATGTGCCTTTCGAAATAGGTAAAGCATGGACAGTTTCTGCAGGTACGGACGTTAGCATTTTCGCTACGGGTCATTTGCTATGGAAAGCTGTTGAAGCACAGGCAATTTTAGCCGAGAAAGGTGTGAATGCGGAAATAATAAATATCCACACCATTAAACCTTTGGACGTTGATGCAATCATAGCTTCCGTTAACAAAACAGGATGCGCGGTAACTGCGGAAGAACATCAGCGAAACGGAGGGTTAGGAGATAGTGTAGCACAGACGCTTGGAATGCATTTACCATCGCCATTAGAAATGGTTGCGGTTGATGATAGTTTTGGCGAAAGCGGCACTCCAGAACAACTTCTAGAGAAGTACGGTTTGAACGCTGAAAGCATTGTAAATGCGGCTTTAAAGGTTATCGCGAG
>JBMYXX010000108.1:0-8701 GCA_049608805.1 Flavobacteriales bacterium
TTGTGCTGCGCGAAAGTGAAAAACGGTAAAGCAAGTAGGAGAACAAGAGATAGCTTTTTCATGTGCTATGAAGTTACTTATTGTACGGTGGAATGGTTTCTAAAAATTGGAATTCGTTGTCAACCAGCTTGCAGCAAAAGTGTTGTAATCCGTTGCTTATAAGCAGTAATGGGGCGTTTATTTGACGATTATATCTGCCAACTTGAAAGAAAGTTTCCTTGTTAAGCTTTTCGGTTGGAGCCTTACATTCGATTAAAATTTGGGGTTCTCCATTGGAATTGCAAATAATTAAATCTGCACGTTTTAGCCGGTTACCACCTTTCACTTCTCGCTCAATTTTCATTAACGATAGTGGGTAGTTTAAGTCAATATTTAAGTACGAAACAAGATTTTGACGCACCCATTCTTCTGGCGTTAGTACCAATTGTTTTTTTCTTACTTGGCAGAAAATAAGCCGCTTGCCTTCTTCGGTTTTTAGCCTCTGTTGGTGGGACGGAAGGTTCAATTGCACAAGCATTTGCCGAAGTTAATTAACCAGTTTTGAGGTAAAGAGGCCGAGTTGGAATAATTAAAGTAACTTTGCGGCTCAATAAACAATATTAATTATGAGTAACGGTACAGTAAAATTTTTCAACGAGACTAAAGGATTTGGTTTCATCGTTCCTGAAGATGGAACTAAAGATGTTTTTGTTCATGTAAATGGATGCGAAGACGAAATCACTGAAGGTGACAAAGTAAGCTACGATGTAGAAGAAACACCTAGAGGACTTAGCGCTTCAAACGTAAAAGTGGTTTAATCTACTTTACTAATGAGTTTGAAAGCCTCTCACGAAAGTGAGGGGCTTTTTTGTGAATTCATGTTTGAGAAAGAGACCGTATCCATTCATTAACTTCACGGCCATATGAAGAACAAAGAGGAGATTGTAAAGAATTGGCTACCGCGATATACAGGCGTAGCACTAGAAGATTTTGGTAAGTACATTTTGCTGACCAATTTTCAGAATTACGTTGACAAGTTTGCCGAGATGAACGGAGTAGAAGTGCATGGAAGAGAGAATTCCATGTCGTCTGCAACGTTTGATGACATTACCATCATCAATTTTGGAATGGGAAGTGCCAACGCAGCAACCATTATGGATTTGTTGGGCGCAATTGACCCCAAGGCTTGCTTGTTTTTGGGTAAGTGTGGTGGATTGAAAAAGAAGAACGAGTTAGGTGATTTTATTCTGCCGATAGCTGCCGTTAGGGGAGAGGGAACATCAGACGATTATCTGCCATCTCCAGTACCAGCATTACCAGCATTTAGTCTGCAAAAAGCGGTTTCAACCACTATCAGAGATTTTAATCAAGATTACTGGACTGGTACCGTTTACACCACAAACCGTAGGGTTTGGGAGCATGATGATAGGTTTAAAAAGAAGCTGAGAAGAATGCGTTGCATGGCCATTGATATGGAAACAGCAACGTTGTTTGTAACGGGTTTCTATAATGAAATTCCAACGGGAGCGTTGCTTTTGGTTTCAGACCAACCAATGGTTCCGGAAGGAGTTAAAACAACAGCCAGCGATAAAAAGGTAACCACAGGTTTTGTTGATCGGCACATTAAGATTGGAATTAGCTCATTAGAGCAGTTGAAGAATGATGGACAAACTGTAAAACACTTACGTTTCTAGACAATGTCTATTCAAAGTATAATGGCCGATTTGCGGAACGGGAAGTACAAGCCCGTTTACTTTCTGCAAGGAGAAGAACCGTTTTATATTGATGCCATCTCAGATTACATTGCTGAGAATGTGTTAACCGAAGATGAGCGCAGTTTTAATCAGTCGGTGCTTTATGGTTTAGATACAGATGTAGGTACCATTGTTTCCGAGGCCAAGCGCTTTCCAATGATGGCGGAACGGCAAGTGGTTATCATTAAAGAAGCGCAGCGAATTAGAAATCTTGTTCCTAGCGGAGAAGATGCCAAAAGTGAGTTGCTGGCTTATTTAGAGAACCCTCAACCAAGTACGGTGCTGGTCTTCTGTCATAAATACAAGAAGATTGATGCCCGTAAAAAGGTAGGGAAAGCCATGAAGTCTGCGGTTGAAAAACATGGTGTGTTTTATACATCCGATAAGGTTAAAGATTGGACGCTTGCCACTTGGATTGCTGATCATGTGCAAACATTAGGTTATCAGATAGACCCAAGAACATCTTCCATTTTAGCTGAGTATTTGGGCAATGATTTATCGAAGATTGATAATGAGCTTGGAAAGCTTTTTATAGACCTAAAGGTTGGTGGTCAGATTACGTTAGATCTGATTGAAAAAAACATTGGAATTAGTAAAGATTACAATGTGTTTGAGTTGCAAAATGCAATGCTCAAGCTAGATGTTCAGAAAGCGAATCGAATTATTATTCACTTTTCTAAGAATCTTAAAGACCACCCAATTCAGATGTTGGTGGCAACGCTTTATGGATTTTTTAATAAGATGTTACTGCTTCAATATTTGCAACGCAGAGGAAGAGCAAATGAGGCTGCAAAAGTGCTTCGTGTAAATCCGTATTTCTTAAAGGATTACCAGCTGGGCGTGAGGAATTATCCAGAGAAAAAACTCCGAAGAATTATTGGTTACCTGCGGGATGCAGATTTAAAAAGCAAAGGAATTGGTAACGTAAGTACCAACGCTGGCGATTTAATGAAAGAGCTAGTTTTTAAGATTATGCACTAGCGCGGTTATCGCACCAAACTTACATGGCCAGTATGATGGCTGGTAAGACCACAATTCCTTTACAAGGTTGCCAATTTTCCGCAATATGGAAAGGGCACTCATACTGTTAGGTCATAATGCATTCAAATATTACGTTTCAATGCAGTTTGTGGTGGTTTAACTGGTTGATGGTTAGTGATTTGTGGTTTTAAGGTAGGCGATATCAACCGAATCTCATTTATCTCTATGTTGACATTTCTGCTTGCATATACTTATAACTTTGCCGCCCTATTCAGAAGGATATGAAAAGAACTTTACTCCTCTCAGTTGTTTCTTGCTTGCTATTGTTGAGTTCCGTTGCACTCGGACAAACAGGTAAGGTAAAGGGATTTGTATATGACAAAGAAACTGGTGAGCCAGTTTTGTTTACCAATGTTACGCTTAAGGGAACCACGCTTGGAGCGGCTACAGATGTGAATGGTTATTACACCATTACCAATGTTCCGGTTGGCGATCAAACACTGATGATTACGTACTTGGGTTACGATACACTCTTTAACCCAGTAACTGTATCAGCAACAAAAATTGCGGCAGTAAACCTGTATTTAAAGAAATCTTCAATCCGTGTAGCGGAGGTGCAAATTAGTGCCGAAAGACAAGAGGCTTTAACCGAAGTAAGAACTTCTGTTACCAAGCTTACTCCAAAGGAAATGAAGAAGGTTCCAACCGTAAGTGGAGAGTCTGATTTGGCACAAGTTCTTCAGGTACAAGCTGGTGTTGTTTTTACTGGTGATCAAGGTGGGCAGCTTTATATTAGAGGTGGTTCGCCAATTCAGAATAAGGTGTTGTTAGATGGAATGATAATCTACAACCCGTTTCACAGTATTGGATTTTTCTCCGTTTTTGACACAGACATTATTAAAACTGCCGATATCTACACAGGCGGTTTCAATGCTGAGTTTGGAGATAGAGTGTCTTCAATTATGGACATTAAAACAAGAGGAGGAAACAAGAAGAAATTCTCTGGTAAAGTTTCCTTCAACCCGTTTGGTGCAAACGTTTTGCTCGAAGGGCCAATTATCAAATTAAAAGAAGACAGAGGTGGGGCGCTCACTTACCTCGTTTCTGGTAAAACATCGTACCTAGAACACACTTCAAAAGTGCTTTATCCGTATGTGAATGATGGTGGTGGATTGCCATTCAACTTCACAGACATTTTTGCCAAACTATCGTACAGTAGTCGGTCTGGTAGTAAGGTCAATTTATTCGGATTTAGCTTTAATGACCAAGTAACTTACCAGGCCGTATCTAACTACAAATGGAACTCTTTTGGTGTTGGTGCCAACGTGCTTATTGTGCCGTCTGGTTCTTCGGTTTTGTTAGAACCATACATCAACTACAGTAATTACAAGATTACGCTTGATGAAGAAGACCAACCAGGACGTTTTAGCGAGATTGGCGGTTTTGCTGGAGGTATGAACTTTACCTACTATTTGGGTAAAAGCGAATTGAAATTCGGACCGTTCTTACAAGGATTTCAAACCAAGTATGAGTTCACAAACTCTGTAGGAATTAAGATTGGAGACAACGAGCCAGAAAGCACTACGGACTTTGGTGTGTTTGCCAAGTTTAAGTGGAGCTATAAAAACAAGATTGTTCTCGAACCTAGTTTTAGATTACACTATTACGCTTCTTTGGGTGTAGCCTCTCCGGAACCACGTTTAGGTGCTAAATGGAACATCACCAAATGGCTACGAGTTAAGTACGCGTTTGGTCTGTATTCTCAGAACATGATTAGCGCAAACTCAGATAGAGATGTGGTAAACCTGTTCTACGGTTTCTTAACGGCACCAGAGAATTTGCCAAAAGAATTTGATGGTAAAGAAGTGAAGAATCCGCTGCAACGCGCCATGCACAACATTGGTGGTATTGAGGTTGATTTAGGCAAGCGTGTTTCGTTAAATGTTGAGGGTTATTTAAAGAACTTCTTGCAGTTAAGTAACGTGAATAGAAACAAGCTTTTTCCAGAAGATGATGCTGATGCACCGGACCAGATGAAAAAGGATTTTATCATTGAAACAGGACAGTCTTACGGAGTTGATTTTGTAGCCAAATACAGTTACAAACGCCTTTACTTATGGGCAGTTTACTCTTTGAGTTGGGTAGAGCGTTATGATGGAATTAACGAATACAATCCTCACTTTGATAGAAGACATAACGTGAATCTGGTAGCATCTTACACGTTTGGTAAGCAATTAAATTGGGAGGCAAGTGCTAGATGGAACTTGGGTTCTGGATTTCCATTCACCCAGACTGCTGGGTTCTATGAAAACCTAGTTTTCGATGATGGAATTAATACCGATTACACAACGCAAAACGGAACACTTGGCGTTGAATACGGAGAGTTGAACAAAGGAAGACTTCCATTCTATCACAGATTAGACCTCTCGGTAAAGCGAACATTTGAGATTGGACAAACTAAGCTTGATGCCGTAATTGGTATTACCAATGCTTACAACCGAGAGAATATTTTCTACATCGATAGAGTTAGGTACGAGCGTGTAAATCAGCTACCAATTCTTCCGAGTTTAGGTCTATCTTGGCAGTTCTAAAATGGATTTTATAGCGAAAGAAATAGAAGGTTACGCAGAAGATTTCACACGAGAAGAGGGTGAGATTCTTGCCGAGTTAAACCGTGAAACCTACGCCAAAGTAATGACGCCAAGAATGCTCTCTGGGCATTTGCAAGGTCAGGTTTTGCGGATGTTTTCTCAGATGATTAAACCCAACAACATCCTAGAGATAGGAACCTACACCGGTTACTCTGCTCTGTGCATGGTTGATGGGCTGCAAGCTGGCGGAAAGCTCACTACAATAGATGTAAACGAAGAGCTTCAAGACATCATTAAAAAGTATGTGGCCAAGGCTGGAAAACAAGATGCTATTGACCTAAGAATTGGTAATGCGCTTGAAATTATACCAACGCTAAATCAAACGTTCGATTTGGTTTTTATCGATGCAGATAAAGAGAACTACTCTAACTATTTCGATTTGGTTTTTGATAAACTTAATCCGGGAGGATACGTGATAGCAGATAATGTTCTTTGGAGCGGAAAGGTGTTGGAGGACGATGCCAATCTTGACAAAGACACAATTGCGCTTAAAGATTACGCCAAGAAGATTAAAGCCGATTCTCGGGTTGAAAACGTGATGATGCCAATTAGAGACGGCTTGCTTATTGCCAGAAAATTGGCTTAAATTAGTTGTTCAATTACCGCCAATCGACTGACTTTACCCTACTCATTTTCGGACTAAAACTGCCAGATTGAAACGGGCCATAGTGTCAGTAATCAACGATCTTTCTACCGACCAGCGCGTGCATAAACATTGCATGATGCTCACAGGCTTAGGCTACAATGTTTTGCTAATTGGCAGGCAAAAATCAGACAGCGTTCCGCTAGACAAAAGAGGTTATGAAACGCATAGAATGCAACTGCCTTTTGAGCGTGGTCCGCTGTTTTATGCAAGCTATAATCTTGCCCTGTGCTTCAACTTGCTTATTAGAAAGTCGAACCTCCTTTTTTCAAACGATTTAGACACGTTGCTCCCTAACTTTTTGGTGAGCCGAATCATCGGTAAGAAGCTGATTTATGATAGTCATGAGTTTTTTACCGAAGTACCAGAATTGGTAAACCGTCCTAAGGTTCAATCTGTTTGGAGAAAGTTAGAGTCCTGGATATTGCCTAAGCTCGAAAACACATTGACAGTTAACGCTTCCATAGCCAAATTGTATAATCAGGCTTATGGCTGCAAAATGCTTGTGGTGAGGAATATTCCTACTGTTTCAAATCAGTCTGTACCAGTAAAAACTAAGGGACAACTACTTTTGCCAGAAGAAAAGAAGCTCATCATACTTCAAGGTTCTGGAATTAACATAGATCGTGGCGCTGAGGAGGCTGTAGAAGCCATGAAGTATTTAGAAGATGCTGTGCTGATTATCATTGGTTCTGGAGATGTTATTCCGAGTTTGAAAAAGTATGTGGTTGAAGAGGGGCTTCAGGAAAAGGTGATTTTTAAAGACCGAATGCCATATTCAGAAATGATGGCACACACCAAACTCGCAGACCTCGGTTTAACGCTGGATAAGGACACCAATATCAACTACAAATTCAGCCTACCAAACAAGATTTTCGATTATGTCCATGCAGGAATTCCTGTTTTGGCTTCCAACTTAGTTGAGGTTAAAAAGGTTGTGCAAGAATTTGAATTTGGCGAGATTGCATCAAGTCATAATCCCAAGGATTTGGCCTTGAAAATGAGCGAAATGTTAAACTCGGATAAGACGGAATTCTGGAAATCTAATAGCAGGAAAGCGAGTAAAGAATTGAGTTGGGAAAAAGAAACCAAGGCGCTTAAAGAACTAATTCAGCATATTGATGGATAAGCACCTGCATGTCATATCGTTTGATGTTCCGTGGCCTGCGAATTACGGAGGTGTAATTGATGTTTACTACAAGATTAAAGCCTTGGCTAAACTTGGCGTGAAGGTTCATTTGCATTGCTTTGAGTATGGTAGAAAGGAAGCAGGCGAATTGGCTGAATTGTGCGAGGAGGTTCACTATTATCATAGAAAAACGACAAGAAGTTTTCTCTTTAGGCGGAAACCGTTCATTGCCGTTACACGTTCTTCGGAGGAGTTAATGCAGCGGCTTGTTAAGGATGATTACCCAATTCTTTTCGAAGGATTGCACACCTGTTATCATCTTGCAGACGAAAGGATTGAAAATCGGTTTAAGATTGTAAGAACACACAATATAGAGCATGACTATTATCGCAACTTAGCCAATGTTGAGAAGACCTTTTTTAAGAAGTATTATTTCCTGAATGAGGTTGGGAAACTAGAACGCTTTGAACGAACAATTTGTAATTCGCAATTGGTTGCTGCTATCTCAAAAGCGGATACCGCTTATTTGGCAAGCAAGTACAATAACGCCCAGCACATTTCTGCTTTTCACCCTAACGATAGGGTTGAAATTGTTTCTGGCGTTGGGAAGTTCTGTCTTTACCACGGAAGTTTGGAGGTTGGTGAAAACAATGAAGCTGCCATGTTTTTGGTTCGGCAGGTGTTTTCTCAGCTTGATGTTCCGCTAATTATTGCAGGGAATAAGCCATCAGCAGAATTGAAAGAGGAGGTTGCAAAGCACACCAATGTTGAGATTAGAACAGGTCTTGACACCCTCGGAATACACACGCTTATTCAAGAAGCTCAGATAAATGTATTGCCAACGTTTCAGGCTACAGGAATTAAGCTCAAGCTTTTGGCAGCACTTTACATGGGCCGCCATTGCTTGGTAAATTCCTACATGGTAGAGAATACAGGGCTAGAATCTTTGTGTAAGGTTGAAGACTCGCCAAAGCGATTGATTAGTGCTGTTAAACAGCTTTTTAAGGAAGAGTTTAATGATGCCGATAAAACCAAAAGAGAGCAAATACTAAACGCTAGGTTTTGTAATGAGGTGAACGCAAAAAAGTTGTGTTCGTTGATTTTTGGCTGAAGTTTTTAAAGCCTTCTTCGTGATGATTCCTTCAAAAGTGGCAGTTAGCTTTTTTGCTTTTCTTTTCGAGCGAATCTCAATTGATATTTATTGGTGAAATACATTAACGGGGTGTTCGATTGTCACCCTGAGGAACGAAGGGTCTCATGAAATTCTGAGTGAAAAGGCAGGATGGTATAGCTTTAATAGCGAGACTCCTCGCGCACTCGGAGTGACAATAGCTTTAGAGTGCAAGTGTGCCATTTGCTAGGAAATTACCTCCTTCGTCTGAACAACAAGAAGACTAGTTGAAATCAAGAGTTTACTTCCATTAATGTGCTGCCTTTCATGAGCATCTCTAAGAGAAGAGTCTCCAACAGCATTCTTTTAAACTGATAGGAACAAAAAGCGGGATTCTGATTAATCAGAATCCCGCTTTTAGTATGAAGTAGTGTAATCTTACTTAGTAATCAT
>JBMYXX010000109.1:0-8681 GCA_049608805.1 Flavobacteriales bacterium
CAACCACAAAGTAGTTGGCGAACCTGGTGGCCTTGGCTTTAGAAACTACTGGGCCAGAGCCATATTTAATTGGATGAAGTTTACCCGTAGCCGAGTTATGAAGAGCGTTAAAAAGGAGTTTAAGTAAGCTTTCCTTCTTAAGTAACGAGACTCTTCCTCCGTCAGAGTGACAAGAGATGATTGTTTAGCTCACTTTTACTCATCACTGCTTATCCCGTTTTCCATGTCTTCCAGCTTATCATACGTTCTAGCGTAAGCCCAATTCCAAGAGCGCCAATCTCTGGCTTCCCAATCGGCTTTGAAATCCGCTATGCGTTTATCTACGCGTAATTCATATTCCCATTTATCAATGTAAGACCTCTCTTTGGGGTAATCCTGATTAGATTCTTCTACCAACGATAAAAACTCAATTGATTTGTGCTGTTCTGGCAAGGTTGCATAACTCAAGTATGCCAAGAAATTTAAGTGTGTAAAAGTGGTTTGGTAGTGCTTAAAGTTGTACTTGGCAATAACCACATCCCAGTTAACTAACGTCATAATTACTAGGATGGCGTAAGCCGAAAACGCGTTGGTTCTAGTAACGAAATGCACCGTTTTCTTCTGTCTAATCTTAATAATTACAATTGCTAAACCTACTAGCGTGGCGACTAAGAAAAAGAAGACGCCAATTCTTAAATGAGCCAGCGCATAATGTTCTATGTAATGGATGTTTCGCATGCCAACCGATAGCGCCAAAAGAGCATTCTGGCCAAGCCATAAAACAGTTAAGCTTTTAAGCAGTTTGCTTTTAGAATAGAAGTTCTGGTTACCCCTAAACAGGTACATGCTGATGGCAATAGAAATTAGTATCGAGATAATGAGGAGGTAGGTTCCTTCGTGCACAAACTGCTTGAGGTAATCTCCTTCCCATTCAAAGTTGAACCATACCCAGTAAATGTCTATTCCGTTAAGCAACAGGAGTAAGAGATTAAGTACGGCTACCAGTAATATCCCCGAACGTAACTCTAGTTTTAGTCCTAAATTGAGTTTCTGAGAAAAGCTCAGTTTCTTCTTCCTTACTAGATTGTCAGTAGCCAGAAGTGCAGAGCGTTCTAAGTTAGATTCGGTGGTTTTTAGTAGAAGGAAATCGCTCACTAACATTCCGAAAATGAAGAACCAAAAAAGTCCGAATTCAAGATGTTCTGATAGCCATGTTAAAACGGCATCAAGTCTATCTGTAAACTGTGCAAGTAATCCGTCAAAAACAGGGTTGGCGGCTGAGTAAATGGCAATGAAAACAATGATTACAAACAATGGAATGGCTCCAATTTTAATCCACCTAATTACTCGGCCTAGTTTAGAGTTTGTAGCACCCAAAGCCCCGATTTGTTTAAAGAATTCGTATTGAGCAACAGCCAAATGAACAGCTGCCAACATTCCAGAATAGATTAACGATTTAACATTTGGAGAAAGCAAAACGCCAACCATAAGTAGCACCGATAGCAGATTGATAGCAATGGAGAGGCTTGAGTTATGCACCACCACCATAAGAGCTGTAATGGCGGTTCCTGCCGTGGTTAGAATTACTTCTTTGCTTTTAACAAAACGGTTGCTTGCCGCTAGAAGGCCAATGATTAACGATTCAAACAACAGGAGGTTGATGCCAATGCTTTGCTTGTAGAATAATGCTGTAAAGGATAAGGCGCATACAATTATGCTTAGAATCTTAATCTTAGGGGAGTTCATCTACTAGATTTTGCGTTGGGAACGACAACGTTAGAATAATATTGTGAAGCCGACATTTCTTCATTTAATGGCTCACTTTTCAGTACGCGTTTATAACTTCATCAACCCAAAAGAAATTACTATGGCGCATTTTACCGAGGATTATCTAGCCTTTTTTAAAGAGCTGGCTGCTAACAATCAAAAGGAGTGGTTTCACGCTAACAAGAAGCGATATGAAGCATCTGTAAAGAAGCCGTTTGAAGATTTTATTCAGGAGATAATTGACAAAACGGCTGCCATTGATGAACGCTTTGGTGGCGAAGCCAAAAAGGCTGTTTTTAGAATTTACCGTGATGTGCGATTTAGTAAAGACAAGACGCCTTACAAGCTAAACTGTAGTGCCATTATTGCTCCTGGAGGCAGGAAAGAAGGTATGGGAATTCCTGGAATGTACATAGAAATGGGGCCAGAGCATTTTAGGTTTTACTCTGGGCTGTACCAGCCAGAGAAAGAGGTGTTGTATAAAGTGCGTGAGTATATTATCAAGCATTCTGCGCAATTGAATAAGCTGGTAGCAGAAAAAGAGTTTGTAGAGAAGTTTGGCGAATTGCGTGGCGACAAGAATAAAGTGTTGCCAAAGGAATTCAAAGAAGCAGCGGCCAAACAGCCATTCATCTTCAATAAACAGTTCTACTTTTTTGCTGAGATGAAACCAGAAATCATCTTAGAAGAAAACTTGGCGGAAATAGTAATGGACCATTTCCGCGCAAGCGAACCAATGCGCAAATATTTGACAAAGGCTAGGGGAGTTTAGTGCCTAACTGCCTTTACAATCTTACTTCCAAACTCACCGTTAAGCTGAATATGATAAACCCCTTTTTCTGATGGCAACTCAATGCCTGATGAAGGATAATTGGCATAAGTGTTAATCAGTTTTCCATCAATAGAGTAAATCTCAATTTCAGTTACTTCAGCTAAGTTGCTGCCGGCAAGGTTTACAATTCCGCTTTCTGTTGGATTTGGATAAACAACAAACTCGGTTTCCTCTACATCGTTAACATCTGTAACTACGTTAACGTTTAGAATGGAATCTGCCGCAACAAGCACTGGCGCTTTATCTGAGGCATTGTACATGGCTTCAAACGCATCAATTTCTGGCGTAGAAACCGAAAACATTTCGGTTAAGAATCTTGGCGGAACCACCTGATACCAAACCTTTGAAAGAACTTTAAGCGTTCCGTTGTATCCATTAAGTGGTACTTGGTAATGCACTACATCTGTTCCTGAACCTTCAAATCCTTCAAAGTTGAAGTTGGCATCGGTTAGAGCACCTCCAACAATTTTAGTTGTGTCATATACCACATGGCTTGTTGTAAAACCAAGCGGTGCAAGTCTGTTGTCTTTTAGTTGGTCGTAGGCTCGTTCTAAAACTGTAGTTAAATCGCCATTTATATCGCCCATAACCATCTCATAAATCTGTGCCTGATCTTCTTGGTTAATCACATCATAGTGCGGCTCATAAGTAGCATCGTGGCCAGCAACTTCAAAGTCAGACTGAAGCACTCCTGATTGGAAAAGAGTATCTCCATTGTTCTGAATAACTACAAACTCCACAAAAGCGCGTCTTGACGGATATCCCGAAGGAAATTTGTGGCCTGCTTTGTTTTCTATTCTTACTGAGAAGAAACCAGTGTCGTTACTAAACGTTCCGAAGGTTAAGTCGAGGTCTAGCGTCTGTTGCTGCAGCATTCTTAGCGTTCTGGCAATGGTAGAGTCCATTACTTCATCGCTAGCTGCAACTCCTAATGTAGTGGCATTTTGCTTCAAGATTTTAAGCATAAATGTGTTTCCACCAACCAACTCATGCAAGGCGTATGGCTCTCGCGGAAACAGTAACTCAGGGTAGTTTGAAGATATAACAACTTCATCTTCAATTCTTGGCATGTGGCAGCCTTGGCAGGTAGTGGCATTAGACTGACCATCATCATAAGCAGAGTTTAACCACTCGTGGTAGGTGGCTTGCTCAACAAACGTTGTTCCTGTAAGGTTGCCGTCTAAATCGGCACTTTCTGTTAGAAGTGTGTGGCAGCCAGCACAAACACCAGCATCGTTAATGTGTTCGCTATAAACCGGGAGAATTCCTGCTAAGTCTTGCATTGGCGCTTCAAACGGTTTTCCAAACGGTCCGTAAGCAACTGGAGCTCCAATAAAATGCAATACACCAGAATTTTCGTTTCCTAAATTTTCTGTCGATTGTTTGTGGCATGATAGACATGAAACGCCATCTTGTCCTAAAGAGTCGCTTTCTAAATCGGCCATGCTGTATGGTCCAAGATTGAACTCATCGTGAGAGAATTTCCCCATCGGTGCATGGCACGTTGTACACTTGTCTTCTAACGCCACCTTATGGCTTGGGTTAATAGCTACTTCATGACTCACCTTGGCTTTCCATAATGGATCCTTGGCAGCGTTTGCCATCATTGTTCCTCTCCAATACGTAACCGGGCTTACATCATGTCCTTCACCGATGGTGTTGGCAAACTGCGTTTCATCTACACCGTGGCAGCCATCGCAATTACCAGAGCCTTTAAAGTATCCGTTATCGGCTAGCGGTAACTCAATGGCGTTTCCTCTAAAAAAGTTAATCTCTTCTGGAGCGTGATATGCATTGGCATTTTGTCCTTGTTTACCCGCAATGGAAAACAAATAGACCAACCCGATAACAGACAAAAGAATAAGCGGCTTTAAAAACTTGTGCATAGATGTGAATTAAGATTGGCACAAAATACCGCTTTTTGAAATCGACCTTGTACTTAACCTGACAATCTTTAGACTTCGCAAACAGAGGTAATAACCGAGGCCATTTCTTTGGCTTGGCTTCTCCTAGAATACTTCTCGCTAACGGAACTTACATTCGTTAAGCCTTGCGGATTTTGAACCGCGCTTGTTACAGCTTGGCAAACTTCCTCCGCTGTATTGCAGACGAGCGGAGTAGGAGTGTCGTTAAGTATTTGCTTAAGCGGCCCTTCATCATTCCTAACCATTAAAATGGTTTTTTGAAGTGCAACGTAATCAAACACCTTGGCGTAAATCTGCTGCTTTTCTGGCGTAGCTAACAGCAAAAGCACATTTGCTTCGTTTAGCTTTTCAATAGCATCAGTATAAGGCATTTTAGCTGTGTGCTTTATGTAATTGCTCAGGTTTTGAGAATAGTTTACTACCCGACTAAGCTGCTCCGGCTGATATGCAAGTCCGTAAAAAACAACCTGAATATCATTCGGGGTAAAGCCATTTAAATCGATGGCTTTTTCCAATCCGTCTAGAAAAACTTCTAAATCTTGGTACGGATAAATTGTTCCGGAATAAGCAATTGTAAATGGTTTGTTTGATGATTCTGTGCTAGCCAGGTTTTGGAAAGCTTCTTCGAAGAACCCATTCATTACAATTTCTGTCCGTGCATTAGGAACAAGACTTTGTACTTCTTTTTTGTGCGATTCTACGGTTACGGTAACTGCCGCAGAAGATTTAACAAGCCGCTTTTCTATGTTAGAAAACACGTTTAAATTGATGAAGCGTTGTAGCGTTCCCGCATTGTGTAAAGCGCCATAGTTCTGGCTCCAGCCATCGCGGTAATCCGCTATCCATGGTAAACCAAACCGCTTAGATAATTTGCTTGCATATCTAAACAGAATAAAAGGCTCTCCGGTGGCAATTATGGCATCCGCGCCTTCTTTGGTAATGTAATCTTGTGCCGCTCGGTAAATGCCAACTCGGTTATCTAAACCAAAGAAAAAGTACTGACCCACCGAGTAAACTAGCGACAACAATTTCCTTACGATAATCCATTTGTTTGAACCGTAATTGAGTAGAATCTTGTCTCTTAAATTGGGTTTGTAAGGAACTCGAATTATGGTTCCTAACTCTCTTTCATCTCGTTCTACGTTTGTGGCAGAACTGGCCTTTACAAGGTCGTTTGGGTTTTCAATTTTATCCCAATGTCTGGTTATGATGACTGGATGAATATCGAGCTGCTTGAAATACTTGAACCAACCTAATGGCCGTTGCGCGCCAATAGAGTTGTGCGGTTCAAAATCGTAGGCAAGAATTACAGCGCGCTTCATCTCCTGCAAAGATGTTTAAATAAGATGGTTGTCAGTTACCCAAAGCGCTTCTCCAGCTCATCTAAGCTCAAAGTGATAAGCGTAGGTTTTCCATTTGGTGCCGTGTAGGGGAGGTCACAAGCAAACAGCTCGTCAATAAGCTGCGTCATTTCTTCTGGCTGCAAGATTTTTCCGTAATCAATGGAAGTTCGCTTTGCCATTGCTTGTGCCAGCTTGTCCAGCTTTTTGCTCTTGGTAAGACTACCAGATTGGTTGTATTCCTCCAAAATTTCGTCTAGCACTTCCTTTGCCGATTTCTCGTCAATGTAAGTTGCTAATCCCTGAATGATAAACGTGTTTTTGCCGAATGGCTCTATCTCCATTCCAAGCAGTTTTACCTCATCAAGAATGGTTGAAAGCACCTTGCTGTCTGCGCTGCTTAGCTCAATGTTTATTGGGAACAGTTGCTGTTGTTGCGGAGCTTGCTGCAACGCTAAACTTTGTACAATTTGTTCGTAAACGATGCGTTCGTGTGCTCGTTTTTGGTCAATAATTATTGTTCCAGATTTGATGCTTGAAAGCACGTACTTGCCGTGTATCTGTATCGGGCGTTTTTCAACCTGCTCATCAACACTTAATTTACTCTGAACCGTTGTTGTTTCTGGCTGATTTGGCATTGCATCTTGCAAACCTTCGTACATTTTTTGCCAATCGCCATCAGCTTTTTGCCAGTCTTCTGAACGCGTTCTGGTTATGGCAGCAGAATGCGCACCTTTTGCGCTTATCGCCCCCGAACTAACTGGTAATTCTGGTTGAAACATTCTCACATCCTTTGGCGGAGGTGGGAAACTGATGCTCATTTCTTGATTGAAATCGATGGTAGGAGAGATGTTGTACTTACCTAAAGACTGCCTGACGGCCGAACGTAAAATGGCGTAAATCGATTTTTCATCCTCAAACTTTATCTCCGTTTTTGTTGGATGAATATTGATGTCGATAAAAGATGGGTCAACTTCAAAAAAGATGAAGTAGGCCGGATGTGTTTTTTCAGCAAGTAGCTCATCGTAAGCCGTAGCAATGGCATGGTTGAGGTAACCGCTTTTTACAAATCTATTATTGACGAAAAAGAACTGCTCTCCGCGCTTTTTGCGTGCATATTCTGGCTTGCCAACAAAACCTTCAATTCTTGCAATTGAGGTTTCTTCGGAAATAGGTACCAGCTTTTCGTTAAAGCTCTTTCCAAACAAATCAACTATCCGTTGTCGGAGGTTAGTTCCTTTTAAACTAAATATTTCATCACCATCATGGAACAAGCTCATTTCTAGGTTAGTATGAGCCAAGGCTACGCGGATGAATTCATCCATAATGTGGCGAGTTTCCACCTGATTAGACTTCAAGAAATTCCGCCTTGCGGGAACGTTAAAGAATAGGTTTTTAATGGAAATACTTGTGCCAACAGGCGTTTGACAAGGCTCTTGTTTGGTGATTTTTGAGCCGCCAATATTGATTTGAATTCCGATTGGATTTTCTTCGGAACGACTCTTCATTTCTACCTGAGCAACAGCAGCTATAGAAGCCATTGCTTCTCCTCTAAAACCTTTTGTTTTAATGGCAAATAGTTGGTCTGCCGATTCAATTTTTGAAGTCGCGTGGCGCTCAAAACACATGCGTGCATCGTTCTCACTCATGCCTTGGCCATTGTCAATAACCTGCATGAGAGTCTTACCTGCATCTTCAACAATTAGCTGAATTTTTGTGGCTCCAGCATCAACAGAATTCTCTAAAAGCTCTTTTACGGCAGATGCTGGTCTTTGAATAACCTCGCCAGCGGCAATTTGGTTAGCAACCGAATCAGGAAGTAGTCGAATAATATCTCCCATACAGCCTTACGCGCCCCAACTATAGATTAAGGCAATAATGCCAATGAGAACAGCGAAGACAATTAGAAGGCGAATGTTGCGAGCAACCGAATCCTTTTTACGAATAGAAATATCTCCTGTTGACCAATTTCTACCCAGGTTTCCGCGAAGCCTTTGCAGCCTTCGTTCGTCCGAAATTTCGCCTGTATTGTGTTCTTCAACTCTGCGTTCCAGTTCCTCTTTTCGCTCTTTTTGTTCGTCATAAAACCACGGCTTGTAATCGAAGCTTCGGTTTTTTGGCGATTTAAACATGGATGGAAGTCCTGAACTCATGATGCAAAGTTATTGATCTGACAAGAAAGTGTGAATAATTAAGAAGTCGAACGCAATTCCTCGGCATTTTATTTGTTCACCTTCGGTGGATATGGAGAAAATGAAAAGTATGAGGTGGATAATAGCTGTTCTGATTATTGGCTTTGGATTAAGTTCTCAAGCACAAAATAGGCCTGTTTTTTATAAGCATAATAAGCAGGCTTGGGTCGATTCGGTTTTTAAATCGATGACGCCAGACGAGCGATTAGCGCAACTTTTTATGGTGGCGGCATACTCGAACAAAGACTCTGCTCATATTAAATCGCTTGAAAAGCTTATTAGAGACAAGAAAATTGGTGGCTTAATATTCTTCCAGGGCGGACCAGTTAGACATGCAACCATGCAGAATTATCTGCAAGATGCATCTGATGTTCCGCTAATGATTGCCATGGATGCGGAGTGGGGCGTTGGAATGCGACTAGATACAACTATTGATTATCCGCGTTCCATGACTTTGGGAGCAGTTCAGAACAACCAAATTTTGTATGATTTTGGTGCAGAAACAGCTCGTCAGATGAAGCGATTAGGAATGCATGTAAATTTTGCACCAGTTGTTGATGTGAACAGCAACGCGGCCAATCCGGTTATTGGAACACGCAGTTTCGGGGAGAATAAAATTCAGGTGGCTGAGATGAGTATTGCCGTG
>JBMYXX010000110.1:0-8678 GCA_049608805.1 Flavobacteriales bacterium
TAAATTGAAGCGCCAGCTTCATTCACCACAAAAACCTGCACTTTTCGGTCGTAGTGAATGTTCTTGACCAAGGCTTCCGTTTCTCGGCTTGCCGTTCCATTACCAATAGCAATGGCTTCAATTTTATACTGCTCAACTAACGTTGATAGTTTTTTAATGGATTGCTTTCGTTCATTTCTAGGAGGATGCGGATAGATGTTTTCGTTGTGCAACAAGTCTCCTTGCGCGCTAAGGCAAACCACTTTGCAACCCGTCCTGAAACCTGGGTCTAGCGCCAAAACACGCTTTTCTCCTAAAGGTGGTAGCATCAATAACTGCCGAAGGTTTTCGGCAAAAACACTGATTGCTTTCGTGTCCGACTGCTCTTTTAAATGATTCCGCATTTCGGTTTCTAACGATGGCTGAAGCAATCGCTTATACGCGTCTTTGGCGGCCAACCGTACTTCGTCCGAACTGCCTGTTTCACCCTTCACAAAAAATCGCTCTAGCAATTGCGTTGCAGGTTCTGAAGTTGGTGCAATTCCCACGCGAAGAAACCCTTCTTTTTCGCCACGCATTATTGCCAAGAAACGATGGGATGGAATCCGTTTTACTAATTCTTCATATTTGAAATAATCTCTGAATTTCTCTCCTTCCTCTTCCTTTCCCTTAACCATTTTAGAAACCACTTTTGCTTCCCGATGAAACAGCTGACGCAACCTTGCGCGCAAAGCCGCATTCTCACTCATCCACTCAGCAATAATGTCTCTTGCTCCTTGCAACGCATCGGCCACCGATTTCACTTCGCCTTTCACGAAGCGCTCAGCGGCACGTTCCGGGAAATGCTCGTTCTGCGACATCAGAATTTTGGCCAAAGTTTCTAAGCCAAGTTCCTTCGCTTTTGTGGCTCGGGTTTTTCGCTTTGGTTTAAAAGGCAAATACAAATCTTCTAGCTCTTGAGAAGTAGATGCCTCTTCAACTTTCTTTTTCAATTCAGGAGAAAGAACACCTTGCTCTTGTAGCGAAGCCAAAATGGTTTTTCTGCGCTTTTCAAGTTCCGTATAACGCTCAAAAAGTTCTTTGATTTTGGCAATTTGAACCTCATCCAAACCACCCGTGGCTTCCTTTCTATACCTTGAAATGAACGGAACGGTGGCGCCACCATCCATCAAACTCAAGGTGCTTTTAACCTGTTCTGGCTTGCAACCAACTTCTACGGCAATCTTGTTTTGCATCCTGCGAAGTAATGCAAATGGTGAAACTATTTTAAGTCTAAATCTGTGTTACGGAAACTTCTCCTTCTTGAGCCACTTTCTCACCATTTCGTCCGTAAGCACCTTTCCGATAACTCGGTATTTAGACGACTTTAACGGATTGTGCGAATTCAGCTTTTCAGAAATTACGCCACCCAGCGGATTGTAATAATCTGAGTGCACAAAGCGGCAGACGCCTTTCTTGTTTACGATAAAACCCGTGTGAGAATCCATCCCAACCACATAAAGCCCATCGCCCCACGCTCTAATCTCACTTTCTATGTGGCTGATGTCTGCAAACCGATAGCGCTTGATGTGCTTCTTTTCGGTCATTTCTTTAATCATGGCTTCAGAAGCGGCCTGTGCCCAGCGAACTCGCGGTACATCAAAACCCAAATCCCGAATAGTGGTGGTGACGAAATAACCGCAGGCAATTTTGCCTTTTCTCGGTTCTTCTGTGGTTCCGTGGTAAGCCCATTTTGTTCCGTACCAAGACGGAAAAACTTGGTTTGTCATTGTGGTGAAAAGGAACTGCCGTGCACAGCGCACAACAGAATCCTTATCACACTTGGGGTTGTTATACGCGTTGCACAATTGCGTTTTCCGCTTAGCAACCTCTGCCTTCACAACCTTATAATCTGGCCTCTTTTGAGTACAACCCGTTTTTACCAATAGCATAGTGGCACACACCAATCCAATCATTAATCTTCTTCCCTTCTCCATCTCTCGTCATCTAAAAAATCTCTTCCACTATAGAGCCCAAATCATGTTGAACTCCATCATCGCCAACGGCTTTAACATTCTCAAAGTGTACGCGGTACTTCTTTTTCACTTTACTTAACAATTGGCTTGTTTCATCGGTAAACCGAGCGCCATAATTAATGGCCCTACCAACAACTTCTCCCCGTTTGTCAAACACAATTACTCGGAAGCTTTTTACTCGGCACGTCAAATCAAAAACAAAGCTTTCGTCATACCGAGCAACAAGCCCTTCGGTAGCCTTCATTGAGTTCAGAGTCATTCTTCTCGCAGGGTCAACAAACCCCCAATAAGCAAATGGCCTAGGCAGTCTTTTTACCCGAAACTTCATCTTGCCCATAGGCCTGGTCGTACCATCCGCCATCTTAGCCGAAACAGAAACACTCGCCTCATTTCCGGGTTGGGCTCTCATCTTAGCCACATACTCCCCATTGGCTTTTTTGGTAAGCTGATGACCTCCAGAAATAGAAACAATTAGATTCTCTGATGGAACACCCGGAACTGAAATATCAACTGGGTTTTCAATTCCTCGATACAATACATTCATCTTGGTTGGAGAAACCACCAAAGACGGTTTTGCCACGATATATTCCGACTTGAAAGGATAGCTCTGAGTTTTGCCTTCGCTATCTACTAAATCAACCATTCCTTCATAATTGAAGATGCCCTCGGCTGTTGTTCTGCGTCTAAAAAGTCCTTTTCCATTGGCTGTTTTTACCGTGTCTTCTTGCGAAGTGAGTTCCGTTGCTTCCTCATTCAATTTCCCTACTCGAATCTTCGGAGATCGCGTTGTGCTGTAAGCCGCAACTATAATATCTGATGTGTAATCCTCTCCCAGCAAAACGTAATTACTCTGCGGTAAAACTGTTGCAGCAATAGTATCGAAAAAGAAATCTTTCTTGTTAAATGAGCGGTAAAGGCTGTTCACTACATCGTACTCCACATCAGCCACATCCATTTGTAACTTGGAGAGTATCACTAATGAAGCAACCAGCGGAGTGTGGTAAAAGTTGTTGGTTTCCCAGTTCGATGTCTTGTCAGCAAGGTTCCTGTCTGAGAGGTCAATTCGGTCATTGAAATACTTCTGTTCTTGCGGATTTAAAAGCTCCCGCATAGTCAATTGATAATCGGCCAATTTGTGCTTGAGAATACTTGCAAGTCCGCCATCGCCATCTTCTTTTTCTCCAATCAGAATGTTGGTTGCCGTATCGTAATCGTCCTTCTTTTTAATGAGCCCGATGGAAAGCGTATCAGCCACTTCGAAATCAATTTTTTCAGTTTTGGACACGAGTTCGGTTTTAACACTATCGATAAAAGTTATGATGTGCCGCGCCTTGTTTCTCGCTTCTTGAGATTTGTCCCAATACGCCTGAACCTTTTCTGGGTCGATGGTTTGCGCCAATTCGAAATCGGTGTAAAGTGAATTCATCTTACGTTCCGTGGTTTCGGAACTGGCCGCTAAACTTTGGTTTACAATTACAAAAGCATCGAGTATGTCTTTGGAAATGTTGAGCGCCAAAAGCGCGGTGAGAACGAGATACATCATCCCGATCATTTTTTGTCTTGAGGTTTCTTTCTGTCCAGCCATAATACTTGAGTTTGGTTAATACAATCCTAAGCCACGCCCTTTAGCGTGGTGATTTTAGAACTGAATTCTGGCCAGAAAACTTAGCGTCCTATCAATAGAATGCAGGAAATGAAAAAGGGAACAGATTTATTTCACGCGGAGGCGCAGAGACGAGAAGGAAAACGTCTTCCTGACCAAAGTCATTTTTACCCGTGACTGCACTCAGCAGTCTGCGCCTTCATCTCAGATTCCTTTGTCGCACCATCATGGAAGTCATTTTCCTTCTCATAGCAATTAGTGTAATAGCGGCTGTCGGGTTTCTGGCGGCCTTTCTGTGGGCGGTAAAAAATGGTCAGTATGACGATGATCAGACGCCTGCCATGAGAATCTTATTTGACGAAAAGAAATCTTCAGAAACCAATAAATAAAAAGAATGGAAAAGGAAACATTCCGTTACGATAACAGCATTGTCCGCAAGTTTGCGTTCGCCACAATGGCGTTTGGACTTATAGGCATGTTGGTGGGGCTTACCGCGGCTCTTCAAATGGTAGATCCGTGGTTCAACTTCCTTACAAGCTGGCTCACTTTTGGGAGAATTAGACCACTGCATACAAACGCGGTGATTTTCGCTTTTGTGGGTAATGGAATCTTCATGGGTGTGTACTATTCGCTTCAGCGTTTGCTGAAAACCAGAATGTGGAGCGATGCGCTGAGTAATATCAACTTTTGGGGTTGGCAACTCATCATCCTTTCGGCAGTAATTACGCTCCCAATGGGTATGACCTCTGGTAAGGAATATGCTGAGTTGGAGTGGTGGATTGATATTGCCATTACGCTTATTTGGGTTGTGTTTGGTCTGAATATGATGATGACCATTCTGAAGCGAAGAGTACAGCATTTGTACGTAGCTATCTGGTTCTACATTGGAACGTTTGTAACCGTTGCCATGCTTCATTTGGTGAACAGTTTTGAGCTCCCAATTTCCTTCTTTAAAAGTTACAGCTGGTACGCTGGTGTACAAGATGCATTGGTGCAATGGTGGTACGGCCACAACGCGGTTGCATTCTTCTTAACCACACCTTATTTGGGTTTGATGTACTACTTCATTCCGAAGGCGGCCAACAGACCTGTCTACTCATATCGACTTTCAATTATTCACTTCTGGGCGCTGATTTTCATCTACATCTGGGCAGGTCCTCACCACCTATTGTACACAGCCTTGCCAGGATGGGCACAAAACCTAGGTGTTGTGTTCTCGTTTATGCTGATTGCTCCAAGTTGGGGTGGGATGCTAAACGGACTTTTAACACTCCGCGGGGCTTGGGATAAAGTGCGCGAAAACGCAACGCTAAAGTTCATGGTTGTAGCATTAACATGCTACGGTATGGCAACGTTTGAAGGGCCGATGATGTCGTTGAAAAACGTAAACGCCATTAGTCACTTTACAGATTGGACCGTAGGTCACGTTCACATTGGCGGATTGGGATGGAACGGCTTTATGACTTTCGGTATCCTTTACTATTTGGTTCCAAAACTGTGGAACACTAAAATGTATTCTGACAAGCTTTCCAACTTCCATTTCTGGATTGGAACGCTCGGAATTATCTTCTATGCAATTCCGTTGTATTTCGCAGGATTTGTTCAGTATCTCATGCTAAACGAGTTCACGCCAGAAGGATTTTTGGCTTACCCGAACTTCCTAGAAACAGTTACTCAAATCAAGCCAATGTATGCGGCAAGAGCATTCGGTGGAGGTATCTACATTATCGGTGTAATCGTTATGCTTTACAACCTGATTATGACCATGAAGCAGGGGACTTTCCAACCAGAGGAAGAAGCTTCTGCGGCTCCGTTAGCGAAAGATGCGAAGCCACATAAAGGCGAAGGATGGCACCGAGTTATTGAAAGAAAGCCTATTCAAATGTTGGTGCTCAGTTTGGTTGCTGTCGCGATTGGTGGAGCCATCGAGATTATTCCAACGATGCTGATTGACAGCAACGTTCCAACCATCACAAGTGTGAAACCTTACACGCCACTAGAATTGGAAGGTAGAGACATCTACATCCGTGAGGGTTGCTACAACTGCCACTCTCAGATGATTCGTCCTTTCCGTGCCGAAACAGAGCGTTACGGAGAGTACTCTAAAGCTGGCGAGTTTGTTTACGACCATCCATTCCAATGGGGGTCAAAAAGAACAGGTCCGGACTTGCACAGAATTGGAGAAAAGTATTCTGACAGCTGGCACTATAACCACATGTTAGATCCGGCAAGCATGTCTCCAGGAACCATCATGCCGTCTTACCCATGGTTGTTTGATGCGGAGTTGGACGAAGAAACTGTTCCGAAGAAAATTAGAGCTATGCAAACGCTCGGAGTTCCTTATCCAGAAGGATACGATGCCATTGCGGTTGAAGATATGAGTTACCAAGCCGAGCAAATTGCTGAAAACCTTAAAGGTGATGGAATTGAAGTGTTGCCAAACACGGAAATCGTAGCGCTGATTGCATATCTGCAACGCCTTGGAACAGACATTAAAGTGAAAGATAGCCAAGCGGCTATGACAACTAAATAAAGAGATAAGACTATGCTAAAGTTTGTAAAACACCACATGGAGACTATCGTTGGGATTGAGATTTTCCCAATCATCTCCTTCCTCATTTTCTTCACATTCTTCATCGTTGTCTTGGCCTATTTAATCATGCAACGCAAAGAGCATTTCGATAAAATGAGCCTTATGCCATTAGAAGAAATCAAGCCATCAACCAATAAAAGCTAAGCAATGAAAACGGATTGGTTTAAAATGAAAACAGCTGGTGTACTTGCAATTTTCGGATTGCTTTCCAGCAATGCTTCGGCACAAGAATCTAAAACTCAAGTGCCATGGGAAAACATGGTTAATGCTGATGACACGGCTGTGTTTTGGGTGCTTGCCGCTTTAGCCGTACTTCTACTCATACTCATTTGGGTGGTTGCGGGCGTAACAAAAGGCTTGCTTTCAGATAAAGAGTTATGGCAAGGCAAGTGGGGTAAATCTGCAAAATCGATAGCCACATTAATTGGCGCAACATCACTTTTCGCATCTGCTAATGCATTTGCAACTTCAGCAGAAACAGAAGTTTCTTCAGCGGTATTGTTCGAAATGTCTGACGGGCTTTTCTGGATTATGGTGATTGTAAACGTATTTCTTGTTCTCGTTTTACTCGGGATGATTTACAACCTGAATAATCTGATTAAATCGCTTCGTTCTTCTAAAGAAAGTGAGGCAGTTGCAGAAGCCAAGTCAGAAAAATCATTTTGGGAAGGCTCACTTTCTGAGGCAGTTCCAATTGAGCAGGAGAAAGACATTTTAATGGACCATGAGTATGATGGAATCATGGAGCTGGACAACAAGCTTCCGCCTTGGTGGCTATACATGTTCTACGGTACCATCATTTTCGGACTGGTTTACATCGTTCATTTCGAAATCACACCAATTCCTGGGCTAGATCAACTTTCCATTTTGGGGCCAGTTGAAAAAGGTACCCAGGAGGATAGATATGATCTAGAAATGACTGAGGCCGAAGAAGCGAAAGCCGAATTCTTGGCATCATCGGCAAATAATGTTGATGAAACTACTGCTACGCAAATGACTGATGCTTCGGCTCTTGCAAATGGTAAAAAGACATTCGAAAGTCTTTGTGTAGCGTGTCACGCAAAGTCTGGTGGAAGTACCCAAAACCCACCTGGAGTTGGTCCAAACTTAACGGATGAATATTGGATTCATGGTGGAGGAATTAAGAACATTTTCAAGCTTATTAAGTACGGTAACCCGTCTAAGGGAATGATTTCTTGGGAAGCTCAACTTTCTCCTGTTCAAATTCAGGAAGTAGCTTCTTATATCATGTCTTTGGAAGGCTCTAATCCAGAAAACGGCAAGGAACCGCAAGGGGAAATTTGGGAAGAGGGAACCGAAGTAACACCTGCTGAAGCCGATGCAGAAGTTTCGGAAGAGGTAGTAGAAACTGAAGAGATTGAACTTTTGAAAGACAAAGCCTCTTTAGCAAATGGAAAAAAGGTTTTTGATGCAATGTGTGTTGCTTGTCACGGTATGTCTGGAGGTAGTAATCCGGGCGGTGTAGGGCCAAACCTAACCGATGAGTTTTGGTTAAAAGGTGGAGGAATCAACAACATTTACCACACTATTAAAGTTGGTGTTCCTGAAAAGGGAATGATTGCGTGGGAAAACACACTTTCTGAACAACAAATGCAGGAAGTTGCATCTTACATTGTTTCTTTAGGAGGAACAAAT
The DNA here is from genome assembly GCA_049608805.1 of Flavobacteriales bacterium. Lineage (GTDB taxonomy): Bacteria > Bacteroidota > Bacteroidia > UBA10329 > UBA10329 > UBA10329. Next base: position 7,847 of record JBMYXX010000110.1, read on the forward strand.
CCGGCCGATGCAAAAGAACCACAAGGAGAAAAGTGGGAGGGTAACTAAGCCTTAACTCGGTTAGTTTCACTCGTATCTACTCAGCCCTAGAAGATTGAACTATGGAGTCGCAAGAGGAAAAAGGGTCGTTTAGAGATTCGCTTTCAACATTAGATGAAAGCGGAAACAGACGTTGGATTTATCCCAAAAAACCTGACGGCAAGTACTACAACTGGCGCAAGTACTTGAGCTACTTTTTGCTCGTGGTTTTGTTTGCTGGGCCGCACATTAAAATTGGTGGCGAGCCGCTACTGATGATAAACATCCTAGCAAGGAAGTTCGTCATTTTCGGAAAGGTATTCTGGCCGCAAGACTTTTATCTTTTTGGCTTGGCAATGATCACGTTTGTGCTGTTCATTGTCTTGTTTACAGTTGCATTTGGTCGTATATTCTGTGGCTGGTTTTGTCCTCAAACCATTTTCATGGAAATGCTCTTTCGTAGAATTGAGTATTGGATTGAAGGGGATTGGAAACACCAACAACGCCTCGATAAATTACCTTGGAATGCAGAGAAAATTCGAAAGAAAGGACTCAAGCATATTCTGTTTTTCGGCATCTCGTTTTTCATTTCAAATACGTTTTTAGCGTACATAATTGGGTCCGATGAGCTTATTTCAATTGTAACATCTCCACCCTCAGAACACCTTGGCGGATTGCTGGCCATTACTGCATTTACGTTCGTTTTTTATGGCGTGTTTGCCAAGTTGAGGGAGCAGGTTTGCACCAATATTTGTCCGTACGGAAGGTTGCAAGGCGTGCTCCTCGACAGAAACTCAATGATTGTTGCCTACGA
>JBMYXX010000111.1:0-8667 GCA_049608805.1 Flavobacteriales bacterium
ATGACAGCCTCGGCTAATACTTGGGTAGATGTGGTGCTAACGGATACGCAACAAGGCTGCTCTGTATCGGACTCCATGTTTGTTTATGCAAACCTTCCTATTCTAGATTCGCTGCAACTGTGTTCAGACAGCGTTTTAACGGTAGATCCGGGTTCTATGATTTACCAGTGGTCCTACACAGATGAGTTTGGAAACAACACGCAACTTCAAGAATTCGGAAACCAAGTAACAGCCACATCGGCTGGCCATTACATCTGTTCAACATATTCGTCTGGCTGCAACACAATTACACACACGTTTGTGGTAGAAGAGTGCATTATTGGTTCGGATGATGTTTGGCCAGGAGACGCCAACAGCGATAATATCGTTACTAATGCAGATGCGCTTTATCTTGGTTTGGCGTTTGGGCAAACAGGCCCAACACGACCGGCAGCAACAATAAACTGGGTAGGCCAACCAGCAGCTGATTGGACTTTCAACTTTGCCGCAAATAATGTGAACCTGAAGCATGCAGATTGCGATGGTAATGGCATCGTTAATTTTGATGACACGCTTGCTATTGACTTCAACTACCTGAATACCCACAGCAAGTTTGAAGCGCCACCAGCTGGCGGAAACCCTCCAATTTGGATTGAGGCTACGCCAGATACAGTTGGGTTGGAGCACGTAATAGATATTGTGGTTCATCTCGGAACGGCAGACCAACCAGTGGCCGATTTACATGGCGTTGCATTCTCGTTAACGTTTGATGAAGCTTTGGTACAGCAACAAGGCATGAGCCTCAACTTTGATAATTGTGTGCTCGGAACAGCAGGTGCAGATGTGCTAACGTTTCAGAAAACCATGTTCTTAGATGGTGCAATTGACATAGCAGTTACCAGAAACACGTTGATTGATTTTGACGGCTATGGACCAATTGTTCACGGTAGAATTGTAACCACCGATAATCTTTCTGGCTATGCCGATTTACCAATTGGTGTGAGCGGAATAACCGCTCTTAGCGCAGAGGAAGAAGATGTATTGCTTTCCGTTATTGGAGATACAGTTCACATTGATCCAGATAAGGTTGGAATTGTAGAACCAGAGCAGTTGGATGTGAGTGTTTATCCAAATCCATCAAACGGAATGGTAACCGTTTCAGGAATTACAGAACAGACCAAGCTATCTGTAATGAATTCTGTTGGTCAGACGGTTTTTCAAACCAGTTTAAACGCCAACAAAACCAAGCTGGATTTATCTCACCTCAACAACGGCATCTATGTGTTAAAGTTAGAGACCCAGAAAGCTGTAGGAATAGAGAGAATTAAATTGATTAAGTAGAAGAGTTACCCAGCCCCTGTTATCAGAAAAGCCGTTATGCTACAGCATGGCGGCTTTTTCTTTTACTGCTACCTTAGATTGAAACTCCACAATTATGATACTTACACCAGACGCACAAAACGCTATTGATGAACAAGTTCTAGCACTTGAAAAAGAGATAGCTGATAAGAAGGCAAAGCTGAGAGAACTACGGGCTACGCTTCCAGCACAAGAGGTTGATGACTACGCTTTTGAAGGTTGGAATGGCGATGTTAAACTATCTGAGTTGTTTGGCGATAAAGAGGAACTAATTCTGGTTAGCAACATGGGGAAAAGCTGTAGGTATTGTACCCTTTGGGCGGATAACTACAACGGAATTGTAAAACCCTTGAACGACCGTGCGGCCTTTGCTGTGGTTTCTCCAGATTCTGTTGCTATTCAGAAAGAGTTTGCTGCATCAAGAGGATGGAAATTTCTCATGGCAAGCCATCAGAATAACAGTTGGGCAAAAGACTTTGGGTTTGAAGGAAAAGACCACATTATGCCGGGAGTTTTGAGTTTCACCAAGGAGAATGGTAAAATCTATTTTCATTCCAGAACCTACTTTGGCCCAGGAGATAACTACTGTAACATGTGGGATTTTGTTGACCTCTTACCGAAAGGTGTTAACGGTTGGCAACCGAAGTACGATTATTAAAAAACAACTGCACTGTCTAGATAAGCAGACACGCTAGAAAGCTGAACAAGACCTAAACCTTGTTTGTAGTAATTGCTAGAGCCACTGCCATTGCTGTAGGAAGTAATTTCCAGCAAATCGTCATAAGAACAGCCGTTTTGCGAGTTTAGACTAGCAGCTACAGCGGCAACCACAACAGAATCTGTACTAGATGTAGTCCATTGCTGCCCAACTGTAGGAGATGCCGGAATGTAAACTTCATCAACACTTAACGTGGTGTTCCATTTAAGAATTTCACCTCCAGAAGATGCTCTAAAATAATCGTGTATAAGTCCGAATGCACCGGTGGTAACCATGTGAGCATACTCTTCTCCATTTCCTTGAGTAACGGTTTCTGTAATTTCTAGCTGAAGCCAATCGTTCCCCGGCAAAATATAAATCCAGTAGCTGTTTACAGAAAGCGGAAAGTAGGTTGAGCTCCCTGTTCCGGTACATAAAAACATGGGGTCAGTAACTATAGTATCTGTTATACATGCGTTACACGGCCCCCCACAATCTACGCCTTCCTCGCCTTGGTTTTGTAGTCCGTCAAAACAGGTGCCTTCGGTTGTATCGCAAGGAACACAAGGCCCGCCACAATCAACCATTTCTTCACCGTTGTTCAAATCGCCATCGTAGCACGTTTCCTCGCAAGAAGACAGCACACTACCAATGAGAACAAATGCAAAGAATAGACCTATAAAGTCAATTGCTTTATGTGGTCTTTTAGTATGGTTCATTACATGAAAAGAACGTTACCAATATTGTAAAGGTTGGCAACTGGGTTTACACACATTGTGGCAATTTGCGCATCGTTATTAATCACTTTTTCGTGATCTGGCCCAAGAACAAAGTCAGAAACACTCAAGTCTCCTTCGTCTGTTAGAATAACCATAAGATCTGCATTTACTTGAGATGCATATTTGATGGTTTGCTTTGCCAATCCACCGCTGTTTGTAGCGTGCTCAACAGAGAATTCAACTCCGTTTTTCTTAAACATATTCTCTGCCCAAGCAATGTTGTTGTTTCGGGCATTAACCAGAAACTCATCGTCTTCGTGGCTGGCAAACATCTTTACTTCAGAACCAAAGTGTTTTGCCATAGATATGGTATGAATAACCTTTTGCTTGGTTTCTCTACTTGCATCAATCGGGAAAACCATGGTTTTGTATCCGTGGTCGGCAATCGCCTTCTTCTGAACAATAATCACCGGAACGGGAGAAGAGGTAATCACCTTTACAGCCCAAGCACCTGTAATGTGCTGCATTCCTACAACGCCATGTGTTCCCATTACCAAGAGCCTTGCACCAATTTCTTCTGCTGCTTCACCAATGGTGGTAAAAATCGACCCTTCTCTAAGATGAGAGTCTGCTTTTACTCCGTACTTGGCGCTAATCTCATCAACCTGAGCCTTCATTTTTGCGTTCAAATCATCCAGGGATTCTCCTGCTTTTTTAAGCTTCGACTTGGTGTCTTTGTTTACGATATGAATCAATCGGATTTCGTCACCAGACTTAGAAGCAATTTTTGCTGCATGATTAACGGCTGTATCTGCCGCTTCAGAAAAGTCGGTTGGAACTAAAATGATTGGTTTCTTTTCAGACATAGTTTCTTGATTGTTTTGAGATTACAAAAATAGATTTTTTGAAGGCGTGGCTTTGTATGCTACTGTTCATAGCCATCTACAATTGTTCTTATTTTTTCTAGATGAATAGATTTTTGCGGCTGACGCTGTGTTTTGCCGTAATCTGTGTGGTAAGTGTGCTGACTCAAAAATGAGAGCTGAATTTTGTTCCAAGTTTCGATATCGGAAACAATATTTGAAACCTTGAGTTCTTGGAAAAGGCTGTCTGCAACGGGCTCAAAATCATCTCTCCCCAGATAGTCTAAATCTGCATCGCATAGAATATTGCACAACAAGCAACTTGGGCTTTGCGGAACCTTGGTTGCCATAATCATTTGGCAAATGAGGTCGATATGACTTTGCTCAAAACCGTATTGTGGTAAGGTTGATTTTACCACGTCACAACCTTTTTGTTCATGATTTTCATGACCATAAAGAAATCCGCAATCATGATAAGCAGCTGCAACCAGTAGAAGGTTAATGTCTTCTTCAGAAACACCTTCTGCTCTAGCAATACGTTCAGATGCCTCAAGCACATCTAGTGTATGATGATGCCCGTGGTAGCTCAAATGTGAGGGTAAGTCTTCCGCCAGGCGGTTTAAAATATGTTCAATTGCTCCTTGAAAATCCATTCTCAGCTTAGGCTAAGCAAATAAGCATTTTTTGGTGGAACAGCCATGCATTTGATTCATAATCCATTCGATTTGAAACAATATGTAGCTTTTAGGAAAATGAATGGTCCCTTGCCAAAAGGAAGTTAAAGCGGGCTGTATCCTATTCCGATTGAAATTGGAACGGCATTGGTGCCTCTTCCATCAACAAACAGCGGAGTTAATGAATAGAAGAAATTGACGTAAAACTTGGCGTAACCAACGCGTGCAGTAACGCCATACCGAAAGGTGGTAAGATTGGGAATGTCGTAAGTTTTAATCTTATCTCTAAAGTTGACACCGTTGAAATAAAGGTCTTGGTTGGTTTTGGTTTTTGTGTGGCTTTGCACCAACCACCCAAGCTTAAATCCTACAGATGCAGCAATTCGTTTTCCGTTTTTCCTAGGATGTGATCTAAACCGAATTTCAACCGGAATATCCACGAAGTTGGTGGAAATCTTATTTACGTTAATGTCTTTTCCATCGAAAAAACTGGGGTCTAGGTGCGTGTATGTTTCGCCAGATTCAACCGCATATTCAATTGGGAAACCTTCCATGTGAATATTATGCGAGTTAAATCCTAAACCAGCGCCAACGCTAAAATTGCTGCGCGCAATAACTTGATCATAGAAAACCGCAATGTCTACACCTCTAGAGGCAAACCATTTTGGTTCGATGGTAGAAGGAGTGAACAGCCAATGGTCGAAATTGAGGTTGACCAGTAGAAACTCTTTCCGAGGTGGCTTTCGTTTCTTCTTCTCTTTTTTTTCTGGTTCTGGCGTTTCTTGCGCTACGCAAGACAAAGAAATTAATGCCAGAAGAAGGAATGCTGAAATTTTGTTCATTGCTCTAGAAGCCGCAAATCTAAACTAAGTTCATTAGTTAGTTTTCGTTTGGGTTCCACTCCAATTCAAACTCCCAATTTTGGCGAACCTCCGCTTCGTTTTGAATGGTTTTAATTGGTTCTGGCTGCTGCTTAACCGAATACCAACCAGAATCCCAGCGGTTGTTTGCATTAAGGTCTTGTGTAACCCGAAGTGCGTAAATCCCTGGGTTCAGCCTTTCGAACATGATAATGCCCATTTCATTTACAATTCTGGACTCCACTACACTGCCGTTACTACTTAAAAGCTCAACTATTAATTGTGTTTTTGGTTCTTCGGTAATCTTTAGACTCAACTCTCCCAAAGACTTTTTGTCTGTTCCAATAAATGAAACGACTACCGTGTCGTTCCTTAAACTGTAGATGTCTGTAAATGCACTATCCAACACCAATAGGTCGTATTTCTTGTCTTTTTTCCAGTCGTAGTAAATGTCAAACACCCTCAGCGCAGGATCTTCAGAAACAATATCGTAGCTCACTCTAATTGAGTCTTCGTAGAGCTTTATTTTAGAAAGGTCAGTGTCAATAACTGGGTGGTTCCACAAAATAGACAGAGGAGATTCTGGTTTTGGAGAGCGGTTTTTAGAAGGATTGGATGTTGCGGTTAGGGCAAACTTTTCGGATGTTTTTTTCTTTCCAAAACCACTAGATTTTTTCTTGGTTTCAACGGCATCTTTTCGGGCTTTCATTATCAGCTCAACCGTATCTATAGTGGTCTGATTAACCGTAAGAATCAGGCTCATTGTATCAGGAACAACTCCGGTGGTCCAAACAGAAATGGAATCTCTGTTTGCGCTAAAATCTTTCAGGTTCCATTGGCTCTTAAACGTGGCTTCTTCTAGCTCTATTTCAAAATCTGCCATAGGCTGATTGTAAACGAACACCAACTTTCCGAAATAATCGCAGTAGGCCTTTTTCAGGTATTGCGTTGTGTCTTCCTCAACAAACATTTTCATGTCAATGCTCGGAATAGGAGATGTGATTGTTTTAAGTGCAACAGAATCTGTATTTGTAGAGTCTGGCTCAGCGAATTGCGGAGGTGTAAACGGGTAAATTAGAGAGTCTAAAAAACCAATTTGTTCTTCTTTAACGTCAAACTTGTAATTGGCGTTTTCATCTTTTAATGCAAAGATTTTAAACGGCTGATCAGCTACATTCTTAATATGAAACGAACCTGTTTCTGTAGAACGAGTAAAGTAATCTGGAATGGTATCTAGCGGTAGCGAATCGATGTCGTTTTTGTACAACATAACCAAGGCATCCTTAATTGGCTCATTGGTTAAAACATCTACCAATTTGCCCTTTACTTCCATACTGTCTAAATGGGTTCCGGTGCTAAAAACATAGGTGTAATTAGGTAAAATGTTTCCCTCGTTGTTGTCACGAATGGCCTCTCCAAAATTGATGGTGTAAGTAGTGTTTGGCGAAAGCTCTTGTTCAAATTTTACCACCAAAGATTTTTGCTTGAGACGATATGTTGGCGGTTGCAACATAGGTGGCGAGATAACCACTTGCTCTGATGCGGACTTTAGCTGGATAAACTCATCAAACGAAATGACAATCTCTTTAGAGTTAAACTCCGTTGAAAGGTTTGCTGGAACCTCTGAAAGAATCTCCGGTGGTGTTTCATCTTTTGGTCCGCCTGTGGGAGCCACTTGTTGGGCGCAGCCAACCAAAAGCAAAGTAGAAATTTGAATTAGCGCCTTTCTCATTCGAAAAGGGGCGTTAAAAGCGTGACAATTTTTTCCAATTCTACTTTGTCCGTTTCAGTAAAGTCGTCCAAAATATCACTGTCAATATCTAAAACAGCCACAATCTTTTTATTTGTAATAAATGGAACTACAATTTCTGATTTAGAAGCAGAGCTGCATGCAATGTGTCCAGGAAAGCCATCTACATCAGCCACAATAATGGTTTGTTTTTCTTTCCAAGCGGTTCCGCAAACGCCTTTACCAAAACCAATTCTGGTGCAAGCAATATCTCCCTGAAATGGCCCAAGAACCAGTTCGTCACCATCCACCAAATAAAAACCAACCCAGAAAAACCCAAAGGTTTGCCGAAGTGCCGCAGCAACATTAGCGAGGTTGGCAATCAAAGAAGTTTCGCCTTCTATTAATGCCGAAATCTGAGGAATGAGTTGCTCGTACTTTTCCTTTTTAGAAAGTTCGGCAGATATTATGAGTTCCTCGGCCATTACTTCTTGCAGAAATCATAAATCAATCCAAAGCATTTTTCGGGAGCTTCCAAATGTCCCATGTGGCCTATGTTTTCCACAATTTCGAGCCGAATATCGGTATCTAGTGCAGCTAGTTTTTTCGCGTCATCCGCAGAAACAACGCTGTCCAACTCACCGTGCAAAATCATCTTTCTAAACTTCCCATTCTGAAGGACCTTGCTTCTGTCGGTTCTTTCCATCATTCCGTGGATATTGGCAATAATCCCTTGATCTGAAAAACCATTGGCAATTTCGGCCAATCGCTCAATTTCAGGGTTTAAATCATCTCTTAAGTCATCGGCAAATAGCGAAGGAATGACCGCATTAATATAAATACGTTTTCCTCTTTGCACTAGGCCAATTACACGTTCACGATCTTTTTGCCTCTCCGCAGAATCGGGAAATGCTGTTGAGTGAAAAAGCGCAAGCCCATCTACTAAATCAGGTTGCTTTTCGGCTAACGCCAAGGCTACGTAACCGCCCATCGAATGCCCAATTACGGTACATTTCTCTATGCATTCCGTAAACAAAACTGTTGCAACTGCTGCGGCTTGTTCTTCCATGGAGTGAATGTAGCCAGTGCTTGCCGATTCGCCTTGCCCGAGTAAATCAATACAAATGACTTTAAACTCGGAACTCAATTTCTCTGCGTAAGCGTTCCACATGCTCCGCTCCTCCAAAAACCCGTGTAGCAGAACAACGGGTTGTCCACTACCAATCTGTGAATAAACCACATCAACTCCCTTATATTCTATGGTCTTTCGCAAGCTAACTTTGTAAGGTGGTCAAAAGTACATACTAAGGCCAACACCTTTCCGTTAAAACACAGCACTTTCTCATGAAACGAATCGTATCCATAATTCTTATCCTAATTGGAGTTTTTCTTTTCTCAAAAACTCATGCACAGGGTAAACTAGGTGTTTTTGTTGGTGGCGGAATGATGACTTACACCGGAGATTTGCAAGAAAATCCGTGGCCGCATGCCAGAACAATTAGGTGGACAGCAAACGCTGGATTGCACTGGCAGATAACCCGCAGGTGGGGTTTGCAATTGAATTATACGGTTGGCGAAATCTTGGCTAGTGATCAGTTTGCAAAGGATGCGGATAGAATTGCCCGTGATCTCCAATTTCAAACATTTGTACATGAAATTGGACTAAGAGGAACGTTTGATATTCTGCCTAACGATTCTTGGAAGGTGCTGCCATACATAACAGCTGGCGTTTCTGCCCTAAACTTTGAACCCAAACGAGATGGTGTAGCCTTACGGCCGATGCAAAA
>JBMYXX010000112.1:0-8647 GCA_049608805.1 Flavobacteriales bacterium
TTAGTTTCAATTGCTCACGCGCCAATTCCGTGTATTTCGGGTCGTTTTGGTTTGTTGTGCTAAGTGTATTAATGAGCGATTCTTCATCAAACGAAAGCGTAAGCAGATTTTCAACTATTTGGCGAAGCGCATCTAAATCTTCTTGTGCACCTTGCGCTTGCATTTGCATCATCATGTTGCCCATTTTTTGAGCCATGTTTTTCATTTGGTCCGATGCCTTTTGTTGAGAGTCAGACGCTTTTTTGTTCTGGTCTTTTTCAAGTTGTTCTTGGCTTTCCTCCTGACTTTTTTCTACCGACTCCTCCTCGTTGGCCATGTCTTCCATGTCATTCGGAGTTTCAAGTTCTTCGTTCTTTTTTTCTAAATCATCAAGGTCTTTTTTGATGTCCTCAAACTTCTCGTTCAGCTCTTCTTGCTTTTCGTTTAGCTCTTCGTTATCGCTAGACTTTTCCTTGGTTTCTTCCGCAAGTTCTTCCTGCTCTTTGGCTAACTCTTCTAGCCGCTCCATGGTTTGTTCTAGCTTTTGCTCAAACTCCAATTGCTTGAATAATTCAAGGCTTCTGTCCAGCTCTTTCTCTAAATCTTCATTGTTTAGCTCTATATCTTCAAGGAGCTCCTGAGCCTTGTCTTTGGTCATTTCCTCCATCATCTTTTCCATCTCCTCAAAGAGTTCTTTCATCTCTTCAGACATCACCTCTTCAAAAAGCTTTTCAAGTTGTTGTTGCTTCTCAACGAGTTCAGGTTTAAACTCCATCATCTCGTTCATCTTGGAATTCTTTTGTTCGCTTTTTTGCTGAACATTTTCCATCCTTTTCTGAAGGTTTTTCTGCATCGCCAGAACCTCCTTCATTCGCTCTTTATCCTCCCAATCAAGGTTCTTTTTATCAAGAATGTCTTTCTGAATATCCTTAATGGTCTCCTTCATTTCCTCAGCCATTTTTAGGCTTTCGGAAAGCTCATCTTTCAGTTTTTCGCTTTGCTGGTCGTTGTCTTTTGCTAACTCATCTAGAGTAGCTACGCGATAAGTTCCTTTCTCTGTTCGGCTAGACTTACTCCCGTTTACACCATCGTTATCCCAAACCTCAAAGTAGTATTCAATGGCATCGCCCGGCTCCAGGCCAATTGTTCCCAAATCCCAGAAATGATAGAAGGTTTCCGTTTTCTGATTTGGACTAATATTTAAAGCAACCTCTTCTGAACCATCAGCAGACTCCAGCTTGCTGTATTTAAACACCAAAGACGAAAATCCATAATCGTCCTTAACCTGCCCGTTGAAATAAATGCGTTTTGGGTTGAGAGAATCCTCAATACTTGAAACCGAAATAGAAGGATACAAATCTGGAATTACTGATACGGTATAACGCAAAGAATCGCCAACAGGCATAAACTCGTTAGAGCCAACAATGGAATACTCAGCGCTTTTCGTGAAACGTTCCGAAAAGCTAAAACCATTTTCAGACTCTTGTTTAACTGAAACCTCATCTGGCCCAATAAAAACAGAAACACCATTAGTTTTCACAGTATTCAAGAACCAATTCACGTTTGTTCCTTCAGGAATAAGGAGGTCTCCGCTGTTTGACCGAGACTCATTTTTTCTGCCGATGTAGCTAGGATATTCCAACTCAACTTCAAACCCAACAACCGATGGCTTGGGCAAAACCTCAAGTGTATGAGCCAACGAATTATATCCGTTTCCTTTCAGTCTAAAGCCAATATTTTCTCTGGGCTGATGAAAAACATGCGAGAATTTAGCCGCACTCAGCTTATTCATCAAGGTCAATTGGCCATCAACATCAACGTATAAATCGTTTGGAACTTCTTGGCCATCAAGCGAAACCACTAATTCAAAATCTTGAAGCTCAACCGTAGTCAAATTCTCATTCTGAATATTGAATTGAAAAGGCGCAAGACTGGCAAAATCGGTTCTATGGTTTACAATTCTGCTTGTGCCTTCTTTTACCAATGATGGAGAAAGAATGAGAAGCGCAATCAAAACACCCAAAGGAGGAAGTGCATATCGCAAGAACTGTTTGTTGGCTTTTAGGTCTATCGCGGTAGCAAACGGGATTGGTTTTAACTCACCAATTCGCTGATCTATGCTAGCAAGAAGAAGTTCAGAACTGGAGTTTTCTGCTGTTCTCTGAAGCTGAAGTGTGTTGAGTAAACGGTCTTCAATTGTGCCGAAATGTTTTCCGACAATTGAAGCCGCTTCATCATAACTCAACCCAGGGCGCAAACGCCAAAGTTTGATTAATGGCTCTACAATCCAATTACCAAGTGCAAAAAGAGAAACCGCGACTAACGAATAGAAGAAGATGGTTCTCGCGGTTATTCCAAACCTTCCGAAATACTCAAGAGAAACAAACACCAAGAAAAACGCCAGCAACAACCCCGTGGTTAAAAGTGTTCCACGAATAAGCTTGTTCAGATAATATTTCTGAATAAACTCATCTAGCTTCTGGATTAAATGCTGACCGCCTCCGCTCATTTTATTCTCAACGCCTCCATTAATTCTTTGTTGCCGCGATTAACAAAAATAGGGCTAATCTTCTGCTTCAGGTTAGCTATGGTTACCACAAACACGAAATAAGGCTAACTTCGCGCGCCCAAAATCAACCTTAATGGAAGAGAGAAAAGTACGTGTGCGATTTGCTCCTAGTCCAACCGGACCATTGCACATTGGTGGCGTTAGAACTGCGCTTTACAATTACCTATTCGCCAAGAAAATGGGCGGAGACTTCATTCTTAGAATTGAAGACACCGACCAAACGCGTTATGTTGAGGCCGCAGAAGATTATATCCTAAACGCGCTAGAATGGTGCGGAATGGAAGTAAACGAAGGCCCTAGAAATGGTGGCGATTATGGCCCATATCGGCAATCTGAAAGAAAGGCTAGTTATAGAGAGTTTGCGGAGCAATTGGTAACAAGCGGGCATGCTTACTACGCCTTTGATACTTCGGAAGAATTAACCGCAATGCGCGAGCGTTTAACGGCCGCTAAGGTTGCCGCACCACAGTATAATGCGGTTACGCGTGAAACAATGAAGAACTCACTCACTCTGTCTGAAGACGATGTGAAAAAACGAATTGATGCCGGTGAGCCGTATGTTATTAGAATCAAGATTCCTAGGAAGGAAGAAATTCGGTTTCATGATGTAATTCGTGGTTGGGTTGTGGTTCATTCATCTCAAATGGACGACAAAGTTTTGTTCAAGTCTGATGGAATGCCAACGTATCATTTGGCCAATGTGGTTGATGACTATAAGATGAAAATTACCCACGTAATTCGGGGGGAAGAATGGTTGCCATCTGCACCGCTTCACGTTTTGCTTTATAGATACTTAGGATGGGAGGATGTGATGCCTGTCTTTGCACATTTACCACTAATCCTTAAACCAGACGGAAACGGAAAATTGAGCAAAAGAGATGGTGACCGTTTAGGTTTCCCCGTTTTTCCGTTGAATTGGTTAGACCCAAAATCAGGAGAGCAGTCGCATGGTTATAAAGAGAGAGGATATTTTCCGGAGTCGTTTGTAAACCTGCTTGCCATGTTGGGTTGGAACCCGGGAACTCCGCAAGAAATCTTTTCAATGGATGAGTTGGTGGAGGCATTTTCTCTCGAAAGAGTAGGGAAATCGGGCTCTAAGTTTGACCCTGAAAAAGCGAAGTGGTATAACCAGCAGTATTTGAGAACTTATAATGATGCTGAGTTGGCCAAAATCTTTCAGGAAACGTTGAAGGAAAAAGGCGTAGAGGCCTCAGATGAGTATGTAGCAAACGTTTGCTCGTTGATAAAGGAAAAAACTCAGTTTACTTCTGAATTTTGGGGCTTTGGAAGCTACTTTTTTGAGAAGCCAGCGCAGTATGACGAAAAGGTTATTCGTAAGCGTTGGAACGAAAATGCTGAACGTTTTTTCCCAGCATTGGCAGATGCTTTAAGCGCACTTGCTAATTGGAAAGCAGAAGAAATAGAACAGACATTTAAGTCAACAGCAGAAAGCCTAGAGATTAACCCAGGTCATGTAATGCAGTTGTTTCGTGTTTTGCTTAGCGGACAGCCAGGAGGGCCTGTTTTGTTTGAAATGTCAGAGTTTTTGGGACAGGAAGAAGTTGTTGAGCGTTTACGCGATGGGGTTGAAAAACTAAAATGATGCAAGAGCTATTCATAGAAGACATCAGACTCCATGCTTACCATGGTTGTCTAGATGAAGAGGGCCGAATAGGAGGGAAGTACAGAATTGATATTAAGGCGGTGGCAGATTTTAGCGAATGTGCTGAAACGGATGACCTCACCAAGACGGTTGATTATGTGATTGTTTATGATTTGGTGAAAGAAGAAATGGCCATTCGGTCGAAGCTTATTGAAACCGTGGCTAAAAGAATTGCCCACAAATTAAAGCAGCAGTATTCTTGGGTTGCTTCCTGGGAAGTTAGCCTTACAAAATTTAACCCTCCAGTGGGTGGAAATCTAGGACAAAGCAGAATTGTTTGGAAGCTTGAGTGATTATCGATTTTTAAAGCATTGATTGTTACTTTTGCGCCATGGTCGAGTGGCCGAGCGGTTAGGCAGTGGTCTGCAAAACCATCTACAGCGGTTCAAATCCGCTCTCGACCTCAAAAGCCCATCTACTTTGGTAGGTGGGCTTTTTTGTTTGACAGCTATAACAAAGAAGATGTGAACCCAGGTAAGAGGGCTAAGGCTGCAATTGAACAGCCAATTGAGAAAAAGTCGTATGTTTGACGACTGCTAATTAAAATCGACTAAATTGAAAAAGGGAATTTCACTAGCGTTTGCATTAACTGGTTTTATTGGTGTAGCATCAGCTCAACCAGCACCTCCTCCATCTTTAGCATCGGCTCCGCTTGACGCAGTTGCTGTTGTGTTTTTGGTTGCTTGTGGTGCTTTTGCGGTTTATACTTTGGTTTCAAGAAGACGCAAAAGCAGCAAGGCTAAGGCCTAGTCTCCGCTTTCTGATAGATTGAACACTGAGCGGTTACCCATAACTCGCTCATATAGACCGTTTAGTTGGTCTCCCATCTTATCTACATCTGGTTCTCTAATTGAGAGATATTCCAATTCACCGTTGGGGTTTCTAACCACTTTCATATAAAAGAGGAACGATCCTTCAGGCGTTTCTGATTCAAACTTACTTCGTCCAAACTTGAGGGTATAAAAATTCAAGGTATCGGGATGTGGTTCGGTTAGAACAAAGAGTTGGTCACTAAACCATTTAAGACGGTCAATTCCGTACTCATTTTCTAAGTCAGAAATTAAGTGGTGGTTTTTGTGAAAACCAACCCAACGTAAATCATCTGTTTCGTCAAAAAGGGAATAATACCCAATGTGAAAGGCAGAGTCGGTTTCCGCCACGCCATACCACAAAGCAACGTTTAAAGGTGTTGTTCCAACAAAGACTAATTCTTTCTTTTCTGGTTCAGCTTTGAGATCTTCTTCAAACACATTTGATGCAATGTATTTGTTGGTTAAACCTAGAAGCAAGTAGGCAGTGCTTATTGCCAATCCGAAATAATTTATTCGCTTTCTCCAACCATTTGTCCTATTTACAAACGACAAAGCGATTACACTTAGCAAGAAGGGTAGCGTGTAGAATAAATCGACAACAAAAACGGTGGCAATGCTAACGCGATAATCCGAAAATGGAAGAAAAAGCTGAGTCCCGTAGGTAGTGAGAGAGTCTAAAAGCGGGTGGGTGAAAATTGCAAAGAAGAAAAGCGCAGTCCATTGTTTAAAGTCAGCCTCTGCACTTTTCCGATACAACCAATTTATAAGCCAACCCAAAATGGGGGCCATCAAAACCGCAAACGTAATGGAATGAGAAATGCCTCTGTGCAGAACAATTTCATCAATTGCTCCACCACCGGTAAGCCATATGTAAACCACATCTAAATCTGGAATGGTACCAGCAATGCCACCCCACAAAAGAGCTTTGTTTCCGACCTTTTTACCAAGAACAGCTTCACCAACAGCCGCACCCAACACAATCTGCGTTAAACTATCCATTCGGCAAAACTAACAACCGCTTTAAGCAGAGGTTCAGTCGAGGTATAATTTGTTTCGTCATTGGCTATATTTGGAAACATGTCAATTCAAATTAACGACCGAAAACTAGCACAGCAGTTCTTTAATGAAACTCGTGCGTGGCAGTCAGAAATGAATTCGTTGGTGATTGACCTTATGTTTTTTGAACGCATATTGGATATCTACGGATTAAAGCTGATGGATCCTGGTGAAAAGCGAGATTTAGAGCTACTAAAAGAAACGCTTAAATCGTTTCTAGAACACCGAGTAGAGGGAGCAAAAATTAGACTCAAAACACACGAAGAGTATCTTCAAAAAGTAGTGGAGGATAGAATTTTACTCAAAGACAAAGACCTGCCATACAAGCATCGGGATATGGAAGACGAGTTTAAAGACTTCAGGCTAGGCGGAGGCAGGTTAAAGAATGACCTATACAACAAGGTTGAGCAACTAAAACAGTTTTGATTAATAGTAAGCACATAGTCCAGACCTCCGTGTTTGTAGTCTTAATGCTAGCTTTTAGCGCTAGCTGGGCGCAACGAAGACCGAAGGATAAAACCCTAGACAGGAAGGTGTTTTCTATAACGATGGAACACCTGACAGCGAAAAAGAAAAAGCTTGTTCCGTTTGATGAGGAACTAACATTTAGGTCGAACCGCCTTACGGCAAAACATATGCGCATGACGGATGCCGGTGGGTTTCAACCTGGAGAGTACGTAATCACTGAAAAGGAAGAAATGCTTGGTGAGAAGATTTATCACTTTCAGGCCATCAACAAGAACTCAAAAGGAATGTCTCTTAAATGGGTAGGTAAGGTTTTTGGAGACCAAATAGAGGGCAAGGCAACGGTCTCAAAAAAAGGAAAAGTGAAAAGGGAATTTGCGTTGAATGGCGCAATCAAGCAGAAAAGAAAGCGGAAGTAAACGGCTATTTTTTCACCTTGGCTTGGAACATTTGATAAGGAACCGCATTCATTTCTCCTTCCTGATTTATCTGAAGAATACCCTTAAAAGTTACAATCTGGTCGGTGCTAAAGCGAGGTAATTTTGAACTGGGAATAAGTTCAACCACTGTTTCAGGACCAGCATTTCCACAGAAAAAACAATTGGCAAACGGGTTCGCAGATACCATGTACATGCCAAGCTCAATATCTACGGGAATTACATAACCTTTTACCAAAATTTCTTTCCCGTCTAAGGCAAGTAAGTCTTTCGAAAACTCTGGCGGTTTCACGTTTACTTCAAACCCAAATGTTTCGGAGTATTGCTTGTGAAACTTTACCTGCGCGAACGTATTCCAGCTCACTAAAGTTTGTGCGCTCAAACCACTAAACACAAAAAGGCTAAGAGCAAATGTTATGACCGTTTTCATTTTAGCAACGCGCCTTTAAGTATGTAATTACAATGCTCTAAATCGTCCCAGTTTAGCTTTAACCGACCTTTAAACGTGGCTATTTCATCGGTTTTAAAGCTTTCTTTCACTCCTTCGGGGAACTGTAATTCCATAACGCTTTCTGGCCCAGCGTTTCCACAGAAAAAGCAAGATGTGTAGGGGTTGGCAGACAATACGTAGTAACCCGACTCAACATCAACAGGAATTACATAACCCTTAATTTCTATCAAGGCGCTATCTAAAGCCAGAACTTCCTTACCAAAGTCTGGGAACCAAACACTTTCATCATACTTAGGAAAGTAGCGATCATCCCAAGTTACCTTGGCCAAAAGCGACCATTCTACAGTCTTGTGCTGTGCGTTTGCAATGGTGCTCAAAGCAATCAAACCAAGAAAAAGGAACCATTTATTCATTTCTCAGGATGGTTGAAATATCGGAACGATAAGCACGAATTGCTGGAACAATAGCGGCTAAAACGCCTACGAAAAGTGTTAATGGAAGTAGCCAAAGTTCAACAGGTGCAATACCTGCCTGCGTAACGCTAAAGTGAAATTGTTCTTCTCCGAATGATGATAAAATCATAACGGCTAAACGACCTAGAATGATGCCAAACACGTATCCGATGAAGCAAAGCAATAGGCTTTCTTGTAAAACGAGGCCGAACAGTTTTCTGGGCGATGCACCAAGAGAACGCATTAAAGCCAATTCGTATTTCCGCTCTTTCAGAGAATTAAGAAGCGAAATGAAGACACTTAAAGCGGCAATGAGCATCATTAGCGCACCAATTGCCTGAAGCGTTGAAAACCCAACGCCCATAAGCTCATATAATCGGTTTATTTCGATGGCAGGAAGCGCGGCTTGCATGCTAGTTTTTTCGTTTATAAAGCGAGGAACCTGCATGATTCCCATCGGGCTTTTGAACTTTACTAGTAAGGCAGTGATTTCACCTTCAGGCTCCTCATGAGCATAATCTTCATGGCTGTGGTCGTGCCCAGAATGGTCATGTGTTTCTTCTTCCTGATGGTGATTGTGAATATCCCAAACACTTGCGGTGGAGGTAAGAATAAGCCGATCAATTACCGACCCAGTTTCTTTTAAAACGCCTACAACATTGTAGTGAGATTCTTCGTGCGCATGACCCTCTTCTTCAAACCCATGCGTTCCATGAAAATGGCCGCCAATGCCCATCTTGAGCATTTCTGCGGCTTTGCTACC
>JBMYXX010000113.1:0-8618 GCA_049608805.1 Flavobacteriales bacterium
GAGAAATCATCATCACCATATTTCTTGCTGGCCTCTTTACCAAATGTTACCAAGAAGGGAATATTACTGTCTGAAGGCGGTACGGGCTGCGCATCGCTTTCTGGCGACCATAGGAATAAGAAGGCAATCGCGATAGCTGCTAGATTAATTTTTTTCACGGAGAAGTTGGTCATATTCGGTCGTTCCTTCTATTTGGATTGCTGCACTACGTAGAACACGCAAAATTGGTTACACATGATTTGCCGTTTTGCAAGTTTCGTTCCGTAATTGGTTTTGTAGCTTAGAATTACCTGTTGTTATTGATAAATTCGGCCATTGTAATGAAAGCTTTGAAGGCCATTTCTGGAGTTGCGCTTACATGCTTGATTGTCTTTTTGGGCAATACAAGGTTTGGTCAAATTCCGCCAGTTCTAAAATTTCTTGATCCTCATCAAGGGTTTTGGCAAAACGCTGAGCTTCTTTCTAATCAAAAGGAAGCCACGGTTTCTATTCCAGGGTTAAGCGCGGAGTCTAAAGTTGTTTTTGATGAGCGTGGTGTGCCACACATCTTTGCTCAAAACAACCACGATTTGTATTGCCTCCAAGGCTATCTCACAGCAAAAGACCGTCTTTGGCAAATGGAGTTTCAAACCCATGCTGCAGCCGGAAGGCTTTCAGAAATTGTGGGAGAAAAGGCATTGGACTTTGACCTTGAACAACGTAGAATTGGAATGGGATGGGCGGCAGAAAAGGCAATGACCCTTATTCCGGAAGACAGCACAAGCAAAGAAGTTTTGCAGGCTTATGCCGAAGGCGTAAACCATTACATAGCTTCCTTACAACCACACCAGTTACCAGTTGAATATAAACTGCTGAATTATAAACCAGAGCCGTGGTCAGAAATTAAGTCTTCGCTGCTTTTAAAGTACATGGCTAAAATGCTCAACGGTACCGAGCGAGATAGGCCAAATACCGAAGCCTATAAGTTGCTTGGCCCGGAAATGTTTAACCGTTTGTTCCCAGATCAGAATTACTTAGACGCTCCAATTGTGGCTGGTTTTGCTCCAGATACTAGTTTGGTTAAAACCGAAGATGAGGTTGCAGTTGCAACAAAAGGTTCTTGGAACAAAGGAGAAATTCAACCTCACATAGTTGGGAGTAACAATTGGGCAGTGTCTGGTAGTAGAACCGAAAATGGAGTAGCTGTTTTGTGCAACGATCCTCACTTGCGCCTTTCGTTGCCGTCAATTTGGTATGAGGTTCAGCTGCATGGCCCAAATGTAAACTGCTATGGAGTTTCATTGCCCGGAGCCCCAGGAATCACTATTGGCTTTAACGACAGTATTTCTTGGGGGGTAACCAATGCTGGTAGAGATGTGAAGGATTATTACAACATGGCAATTGTTGATGCTTCAGCCGGTACCTACCGTTTTGGAGATGAAGTTTTAACTGCAGAGAAAAGAGTAGAGGAAATCAAAATTCGAGGACAGGAGTCTGTTTTTGATACAGTGCTTTACACCGTTTTGGGACCTATTGCTTACGCGGATTCGAAGGAAAATCAGCAGTTGGCATTGAGGTGGTTTGCTCACGATCCATCAAACGAACTTCAAACTTTTTACAAACTAAATAGGGCCAAAAACTTTACAGATTACCAAAAGGCCTTGTCAACATATAATTGCCCGGGACAGAATTTCGTTTTTGCAGATTCTAAGAACAATATTGCCATTTGGCAACAAGGAAAATTCAAGATTAAGCCCAAAAATTATGGCCGCTTTATTCTTGACGGAACAGATGCTTCGCATGCTGAAGAGCGCTTTATTCCGCAAGAACACAACCCACATGTGTTAAACCCGCAAAGAGGTTTTGTGAGTTCGGCCAATCAGCCAGCAGCAGACACTACTTATCCGTATTATTTCTCTGGGGTTTATGAAGAATTCAGGAACAGAACTATCAATAGATTTTTATCTGCAGATAGCTCGGTTACCAAAGAGGATATGATGGCACTTCAATTGAGCAATCATAACCTTTTGGCAGAAGAAGCATTGCCGCTTATGCTAGCACTTTTAGACACTTCTAAGTTTCATAATGATGAGTATGACCAATTAGCATTGTCCGAACTACAGAGTTGGAATTACAGTAACGATAAAGGAATAATTGCACCAACCGTTTTTGAAATTTGGTGGGACGAACTGAATAACATGCTTTGGGATGAGTTTAACTCAATGGAATGGGACCAGGATATGTACTACAAATATTCTTGGGCAGAATTGGCCGAAAACGGGAAAGCCAAGGTTGATATGAAAGATGAGCGATACATCTACCCAATGGCAAAAATTACAATTGACTTTTTGAAGAACGAACCAAATCACATCGTTTTTGACCACCATTCTTCCAATAACAAAATTGAAAGCGCTCAAGATGTTGTAAACGATGCATTTTATTGGACGGTGATGAAATTCTCTGACATTATTAAGTACAAATTCAACTATCCGCACTGGGGGCATTACCAAGGAACACGTGTTAAGCACCTTATGAGGTTAGATGCCTTTAGCTCACCAAAACTGTTTGTAGGAGGTAGCGAAAATGCACCAAATGCAACTACCAGCACACACGGCCCGTCTTGGAGAATGATTGTAGAAATGCACCCAGATGGGCCAAAAGCTTGGGGCGTTTTGCCTGGCGGACAGTCAGGAAATCCAGGAAGCCCAACCTATGTGAACTCATTAGAGAAATGGGCAAGCGGAGAATACAACGAACTAAACTTTCTATCTTCTTCAAATGTTGAAAATTCAGCATGGTTCGTTCAAACTTTTAGCTCAAGTACAGAATGAATCTGGCTGTTAGAATAACGCTTATTGCGGTTTTGAGTTTTGTCGCTCAAACCTACTTTCCGTGGTGGACTGCCGTGCTTGTTGCCTTTTTGGTAGAACTCATTTTAGGTGACGCAAGCAAGACGGCTTTTTTCTCAGGATTTTACGGCATTGCTATTCCATGGATGGCACTATCAACTTACATTGATGTGAAAAGTGAATCCGTACTCAGCGTAAGAATTTTAGAACTTTTTAAGTTGCCGCAATACTCCATCCTACTAATAGTTATTACCGGATTATTGGGCGGTTTGGTAGGAGGGTTGGCGACTACAAGTGCAGGTTGGATAAAAATGGCAATTTCAGGTAAAGATGGAGAGTAAAACAACCGTATCGTTAGCACTTGGAAGTGGTGGAGCTCGGGGTCTGGCTCATATTGGAGTTATAGAGGTTTTAGAAGAGGAAGGGTTTCTAATTAAGAACATTGCTGGGTCTTCAATGGGAGCTTGCGTTGGCGGAATTTACTGTGCAGGAAAGCTGGAGGTTTTTCGAGATTGGATTCTTAAAATAAACAAGCGGGAAACCTTTAGGTTGATGGATTTTACCATGTCAACACAAGGGGTTTTAAAAGGCCAGAAAGTGCTAGAACATCTTAAAACGCTTCTTGGTGAAATTCAAATCGAGAATTTTGAAATTCCATACACAGCTGTTGCTACAGATGTAAGCACCAAGGAGGAAATTTGGATGAAAAGCGGAGACTTATACAACGTTATTAGAACGTCATCTTCAGTTCCAACGCTTATGATGCCCACCAAATTGGGAGATAGAGTTTTAATTGATGGAGGAGTACTTAATCCGCTTCCAATTGATCCATTGGTACCAAAAAACACAGATTTGCTGATAGCCGTAAATATCAACGCAAATCCGGAAGGACACACGCGTTACAGAGAAATGAAAGTTTCTGAGGAGTTGAACAAACTAATGGAACAAACAGAGGAAGATTCTCAGGATTACTCCGGTAAAATGGTGAAAAAAGTTAGAGGATGGCTTGGTTTAGGCTCATCAGACACTAACGATAAGTCTCAGGATAAAACACTTAGCTATTTGGGTATGCTCAATAAATCTTACGATTTTATGCAAGATAGACTGTGTGAACAAAGCATTGAAATACATAAACCAGATATAGTGGTTAACATTCCCAGAACCATTGGAACAACTTTAGAATTTTATCGGGCACAAGAGATTGTAGAGGAGGGTAGAGTTGCGGCTAGAAAAGCAATTGCAAACTGGAAATTGAAGCAAGGAGTATGACCATAACCGTTGTATTAATTGCGTTAAGTGTCATTACCTCAATAGCTGCTTTTCAAAATCAGGAATTAAAAGCTAAGCTGATGTTTAACGCATCGTTAGTTAAGCATTCTAACCAGTGGTACAGAATTTTTACGCACGCATTTATTCATTCAGATTGGATGCATTTAGGCGTAAACATGTACGTGCTGTGGATGTTTGGCGAAACCGTGGAATATTACATGGAAGACTACCGTGGCGGCTTGGGAACTTTCTACTTTTTAAGCCTGTATGTTGGCGGAATTCTCTGTTCGTCACTCCCTGCTTTCATCAAGCATCAAGATAATTTCAATTACAATTCGTTAGGTGCAAGTGGTGCGGTTTCGTCTGTATTGTTCGCTTATATTTTCTTTCAGCCAATGCAAGAATTAAGCCTCCTCATAATTCCATTCATCGGTTTACCAGCCATACTTTTTGGTGTGGCGTATTTGTTTTTTGAATGGTACATGGATAAAAAGTCTAACGACAATATTGCGCACGATGCCCATTTTTGGGGAGCGGCTTTCGGTCTTGTGTTTGCGCTAGCCATGTTTCCTGCGCACTTGCCAATTTTTATTGATGAAATTTTGATTGCCATTTTGGGATGAAAAAAGCACTGTTTTTAGATAGAGATGGTGTTCTTAACCGAGAGCGAGGAGACTACACCTATAGCATTGAAGATTTTCAAATTCTTTCTGACGTTTCAGAAGCGCTAATGTTGGCCAAGGCTAAAGGCTTTATGCTGATTGTAATTTCAAATCAGGGAGGAATAGCCAAGGGCATTTTTACGGAGGAAAGGGTAGAAACGCTACACCAAATGCTAGTGGATAAATTGGCTGCAGATGGAGTTGAGTTTGACGAAATCTACTACTGCCAACATCATAACGAAATTGGTAAATGCATTTGTAGAAAGCCCAACTCTCTTATGCTTGAAAAAGCAATGGCAAGGTTTACGATTAGTGCCCAAAACTCTGTTATGATCGGGGATAGTCAGCGAGACGTAGATGCAGCTAAAAAAGCAGGCGTGAAAGGCTATTTGATAGAATCTAACACAGGAATCCTAGAGATAGTTAAAGGATTAGAATGAGCACGTATCAGCTTTATAACGGACAGTATTATCCTGCAGATAAAGAGTTGCTTTCAGCGAGCAACAGAGGCTTTTGCTATGGCGATGGATTCTTTGAATCAATGCGCGTATCTAACGGTCGCATTCCGTTAGTAGTTGGCCATTGGCAACGTCTAGAACGTGTTACTAGCTTTCTAAGAATTGGAGTGCCCGAAGGGCTAACGCTAAACACGTTTAATCAGTTTGCTTTAGAACTGGCTAAAAAGAATGGTTTTGAGAATGCAAGAATTCGGTTTCAAGGTTTCAGAATGGGAGCGGGGCGTTATACTCCTACCGAGAGTGTTTTAGGTTGGTCAATGGTTTGTGAATCATTACCAGAGGCTAACTATTCTTTGAACAAAAAAGGGTTGCATTTAGGCTTTTGTACTACGCATCGAATAAATCCTGCACCGCAGAGTTCGTTTAAAACCAGCAATTCTTTACCGTATGTATTAGGTGGCATTTTTGCCAAAGAAAATAGCCTTGACGACTGCTTTCTCCTGGATGAGAAAGGAAACGTTGCAGAGGCTACTGGGTCAAATGTGTTTTTGTTAAAAGGCACAGAGCTTTCAACGCCAGATTTAAAATTTGGTGGAGTAGGAGGTGTTATGCGCTCAGTTGTTATTCAGCAAGCAAGCAGCTTTGGGCTTTCAGTCTTAGAAAGACCAGTAACACCAAAAGACGTGGTAGAAGCAGATGAGTGCTTTTTAACCAATGCCTCTAAAGGAATTCAGTGGGTTGGTGCGGTTGAAAAGAAGCGATACTTTAAGCGTGTTGCGGCAAAGCTTACCGAGTACATAAACGCGAGTTAATAAACTAGTTAAGCCTTGGGTCTTCTGGTAGATTGACCATGTAGGCGTAATTACCTCCCATTTTTTCTAGAATGCTGGACCAAAGGTTTTCAGATTTTTCTGAGAACAGTAGGTTTTTATCGGCCTTGGCTACAATCCAGCTTTTGCTTTTCATCTCGCTATCTAACTGTCCTTCTGCCCAACCAGAGTAGCCAACAAACAACCGAATGTCTCCTGGCTGAATGTCTCCAGATTTAATTAAGTCTGTAATGGTCTCAAAATCTCCGCCCCAAAAAACACCATCCATCACCTCAGTAGAGTTAGGGATTTTGTCTCCTAGTTGGTGGAGGTAATGGAGTGTCTCTTTTTGAACTGGTCCGCCTAAACTTAATCTAGAATCGAATGCTGGCGCATTTTCAATGGCTTCGTTTAAGTACATAGGAATTGGCTTGTTAATGATTAAGCCAAAAGAGCCATTTTCTGTATGTTCTGTAAGCAGAATTACCGATCGCTTAAAGTAAGGGTCTTGCATAAACGGTTCTGAAACCAGAAGCCTTCCGGCTTTTGCTTTCAATTTTTGATCAGGCAGTTTTAGTAAGTCCGTTACATCCATTGGTACTAATAACGCAATTTTCTAGTCAATTGTATAATGGTTTAAAATGAAAAGCCCCACTGGCACATTTGTGCAGTGGGGCTTTAAAATCTATAAAGACTTTAGTTTACTTTTTAGCTGCTGCTTTTTTCTTGGCAGGAGCTTTTTTAGCTGCTGGCTTCTTTGCTGCCGCTGCTTTTTTAGGTGCTGCTTTCTTAGCTGCAGGTTTTTTAGCTGCTGCCTTTTTAGGAGCTGCTTTTTCTTTATCCGCTGGCTTTTCTGCTTTTACTGGGGCAACATAGGCAGCGGTTCTTTTCTTCTGTCTTCTTGCTCCGTACGTTCCGTTTGCAATTTTTCCGCGTTTCGATTTTATATCACCTTTTCCCATGCTATAGTTTGTTTTTATTTTGAATAGACCGCAAACTTAGCAAATTTGAGTTGTGGATTAAAAAACAAACGCCCCAACCTATTCAAGAGGTTGGGGCGTTTTTAATGCTTTAAGCTTCAGCTTATTTCGCTAAAATCAATCGCTTAGATTCATTCAGGTTACTTCCTCTAACAACCAAGGTGTAAACACCAGATGTTAGGTTGCTGGTATTGATGGTCTCAAAAGCAGTTCCTCTAGAAGAAGAAGTTTTGCTCCAAACCTCTTGTCCAACAGTATTGAACATGCTAAACGTTAGGTCGTCTCCAGCTTTGTTTGAATAACGAACTACAAAGTTCTCAGAAGATGGGTTAGGATAAATAGCTAAGTCAATTGACTCGTTTTCTGTAATCCCAACAGGTTCTGTAGAGCATCCTTCAACAACAATATCATCAAGAAGAAGGAAGTACATGTTTAATGCGTTATGGTGAAAAGCAAAGTACAGTTCCTGACCAGCGTAAGTTCCGGCAGGAAGGTCAACACTTTGGTCTGTCCATGTTAAGTCTCCATCTGTAGATCCATCATTATTAGTTACGGAGTAAAGTGTGGTAGCAGCGCCAAAATCACCTGGATCTACTCCTACGGTTCCAACCAATACTTCATAAGCATCTCTAAAACCATTGTCAACGTAACGGTGCTTCCAGCTAATTTCTCCGCCATCTGATGGCATTGTAATAGGACCAAAAGTTAACCAGTTGTCTGCGGCAGCAGTTTCATCTGCATGATAAGAGGTAATCAAAACAAAATCATTTGTGTCTCCGGGGGCTACTTCTTCATCAAGCAGCATCCAGTTTGAGATAAAGCCTTGTTGTGCTAAGCCTGTGTTAACATCTTCTTCGTCTTCATCATAGAAAGATGCAACAAATGAAGGTTCATCCATTTCGTTAACGGTGTACGTTGCACCATTAAAGTTGAATAGCTCTCCGCAAGTAGTTGTTGTAGGAGCTCCTAAACAGAAGTTTTGAGTCTCCGATGTCCCAAAATCACCTTGATTGGCTATCATTTGTGCGAGAATTGCACCATTACCATCCGTAATCGTATAGTTGCCATTTACGTTACAACTTCCCCACTGAGAACCGTAAATTCCGTCTCCTTCGCTATCGTTTATAGTAAAATCATAGCAACCTTCATCAAGACAAGCTGAAGCAGTTTCCGTACCAGCACCATCAGGCAAACCTTGTACGTACGGACCTCCAGATGCAACCAAGGTTCCACCAGCATTTCTAAGTTCCCAGGTAGTTTCATCACCCCAGCAATCTAATTCAACTGTGATGTTTACTTCAGTTCCACCAGAACCAACATTAAAGTTAGATGTGCTTTGGTCGTTACCAGTTTCTTGGTCTGAGTTACTACCGTTGAGTGAATTTTGGTTTGTTCTTGCGGTAAAGGTGTGAGCTCCTGCAGTTGTGGTCAGCGCGTTAAGCGTAACTTGGGTTGAAGAGTTTGAACCTAGGCTCCCAGACCAGTTATACGTAGTTGGTGAATTACCATCAACATAATACTGAATTTGTACCGATGTAAGCGTTGTAGCTCCGTAGTTGCTAAGTGTAACAACTGGTGTAAATGTGGTGTTGCAAAGTGCTCCGTTTGGAGT
>JBMYXX010000114.1:0-8574 GCA_049608805.1 Flavobacteriales bacterium
CAAGACCAGTAAATGACCCAGAAGCGACAGGTCCAGCACCAATGTTGTAAGAATAGGGAGGCGTTCCGCCTGATGCTGAAACAGAAGCAGAACCGGTAGAAGCTCCATTACAATCAGCATCGGCTGTAGCATCTAAAGAACCCACAACTGGAGTAGGTTCTAGGATGGTAACCGGTACTGGGAACGTACATCCATTAGCATCTTGTGCGGTAACGGTGTAAGATCCAGCGGCTAGCGAACCGAACGTTCCCGATGCCACAAATCCCGCCCCGATATCGTACGTGTATGGACCCGTAGAACCCGAAGCAGTAACGGTAACCGACCCCGTAGCCGCGCCATTACAATCCGCATCAGTCTGATCGGTGATAGAAGCTGTTAATCCACTTAGATCCGCCACGGTCACAGCCAATATATCGGTACAACCTTGTGCGTCAGTTACGGTCACGTTGTAAGTTCCCGCAACTAAAGAACCGAACGTTCCAGAAGCTTGCGCACCAGATCCAATATCGAATGAGTAAGCCGTAGTTCCACCAGAAGCCGATACGGTGAATGACCCGTTGGCGTTGCCACAAGTAGCATCGGTAACGGCATCTTGAGAAAGCACTAAAACAGCAGGTTCTGAAATCGTAATGGCTACGATATCCGAGCACTCGTTATCGTCTAAAATGGTAACCGAGTAAGACCCAGCAGCCAACCCAGTAAAGTTGCCAGAAGCCACAGGTCCAGCACCAATGTTGTAAGAATAAGGAGGCGTTCCTCCAGAAGCAGACACCGTTGCCGAACCAGTAGCCGCACCGTTACAATCTGCATCGACTGTAGCATCTAAACTTCCCACCACAGGCGTAGGTTCATTAATGGTAATGGCTACAATATCGGAGCAATCGTTGTCATCCAGAACCGTTACAGAATAGGATCCAGCAGCAAGGCCAGTAAAGTTGCCAGAAGCGACAGGTCCAGCCCCGATGTCATAGGTATAAGGCGGTGTTCCGCCCGAAGCAGACACTGTTGCAGAACCAGTAGAAGCCCCATTACAATCCGCATCCACTGTAGCATCTAAGGAACCGACTACAGGAGTAGGTTCTAATATGGTAACCGGAACGGGGAACGTACATCCATTAGCATCTTGCGCGGTAACGGTGTAAGAACCAGCGGCCAGAGAACCAAAGGTGCCCGATGCCACAAAACCAGCACCAATATCGTACGTGTATGGATCCGTAGAGCCCGAAGCCGTTACGGTAACCGATCCAGTAGCCGCTCCATTACAATCGGCATCAACTTGAGAAGTTATGGAAGCGGTTAACCCACTTAAATCTGCTACGGTCACGGCCAAGATATCGGTACAACCTTGTGCGTCAGTTACGGTTACGTTGTAAGTTCCCGCGACTAAAGACCCGAACGTTCCAGACGCCTGCGCACCAGTGCCAATATCAAAGGAGTAAGCCGTAGTTCCACCCGAAGCAGACACGGTAAACGAACCGTTGGCGTTGCCGCAAGTTGCATCGGTAACGGCATCTTGAGAAAGCACTAAAACAGCCGGTTCGTTAATGGTAATGGCTACGATATCAGAACAGTCATTATCATCCAGAATGGTAACCGAGTAAGACCCAGCGGCAAGATCAGTGAATGATCCAGAAGCCACAGGTCCAGCGCCAATGTCATATGTATAAGGAGGCGTTCCGCCCGAAGCAGATACCGTTGCAGAACCAGTAGAAGCCCCATTACAATCTGCATCGACTGTAGCATCTAAGGCACCGACTACAGGAGTAGGTTCATTAATGGTAATGGCCACGATATCGGAGCAATCGTTATCGTCCAGAATGGTAACCGAGTAGGAACCAGCGGCAAGGCCAGTAAAGTTGCCAGAAGCGACAGGTCCAGCACCGATGTCATAGGTATAAGGCGGTGTTCCGCCCGAAGCAGACACTGTTGCAGAACCAGTAGAAGTCCCATTACAATCTGCATCCACGGTAGCGTCTAACGCACCCACAACTGGAGTAGGCTCGTCTATCGTGAAGTTGACTGAAGTAGGACAATCGTTATCATCCAAAATATTGACCGTATAATTTCCAGCGGATAATCCAGTAAATGTTCCTGATGCTTGAGCGCCTGAGCCAATGTTGTAGGTGTAAGGAGGCGTTCCGCCTGAAGCCGACACAGAAGCAGAACCTGTAGCCGCACCGTTACAATCTGTATCGCTAGTGTTGTCTAAAGAACCAACAACTGGAGTAGGTTCACCTATCGTAAAGTTGACCGAAGTAGGACAATCGTTATCATCCAAAATATTGACTGTATAATTTCCAGCGGATAATCCAGTAAATGTTCCTGATGCTTGAGCGCCTGAACCAATGTCATACGTATAAGGAGGTGTTCCGCCCGAAGCAGATACAGAAGCAGAACCCGTTGCGGCTCCATTACAATCTGCGGGCGTTGTAGAATCTAACGAACTGGTAACAACGGACGGCTCCGTAATTGTAACTGGCACTGTTGTCTGACAGTTTTCTGCATCAAGTATGGTTACTGTATAATTTCCAGCAGCTAATCCGGTAAAGGTTCCAGAAACTTGAGCACCAGAACCAATATTGTATGTGTATGGCGCGGTACCGCCAGCAGCGGCAACTACAACCGCACCATCCGATGCTCCATTACAACTTGTAGGCGTAGTGGATGTAACTGAACCGCTTACAACTGCAGGTTCGGTAATGGTAATCTGCAAATCCGAGGTACAACCATTAAACTCGTCTAATACGGTAACGGTGTAAGAACCAGCACATAAGTCTGGAGCTGTACTGGCGCCAGCAAGGCTGTTATCAGTATGAACCGTTGATGAGTTTGAATCTTGAACCCAGGTATAAGTATATGGTCCTGTTCCATCGCCAATTACGGTGGCACTTCCATCGCAATCGCCATTACAAGTATTGTGAACTAAATTCTGTAGGATTGGTTCCGGACAGCAGGTTAAAATTGCATTGGTAATTACTGATGGATCAGGCGTACAAGCCACGCTAGTCCAATCACCACTTTCGCCATCCGCAGTTGTGGTAACGTCAATTCCCAAGTCCATTCCATCTACACCAGGTGGGCAATTCTGGGTGGTTACGGTCCAACAGAATTGCCAGCCGCCATAGTCGTTATCTCCATAGTTGTCGCCCGGATTTGTTGGACTATTGTTAAAGTCATCATCAAGAGAACTTTCATAATAAAAGCCTGGCGGGAAAGTCCCGTTAGCGGGAATTGAGCTTGTTACTGGGTTGTTGTACCAAGACCAAGTTCCAAAACCATCCTGAGATGCAGCAGGAACCGTGGTAAGCGTAGTTTGATCCCAACCTGCGCCAAAATCTACCTGAACGCCATGTAGCCAGTTGACGTTTTGCTGGGCCCAAGTATCAATGGTATAGCAAAAGGTAACAGGGGTATTGTTCTGATAAAATCCATTTGTTGGTGGTGGGTTTACCGAAATACTGGCTTCGGTTAGGCAGATATCGCAATTAAACTGGTTGGTAATTGAAAGTTGAAAATCATCAACATCAGAAGCATCTCCTCCAGAAACTTGCAGGTAATACGTATTGCCGGGAATTACCGGTTCTACAACCAGCGTGGCACTTCCCGAACCATTGGCGCAACCAATTCCTGCTAATCCAGCACAGTCGCCATCCCAAAGGCCAATGGACGGATTGTTTAAACCGCTTACGTTTATCTCAATTGTATTGCCCTGCGGGATAAAAGAATACCATACTTCTGGAACGAACGTGGGCATGTCTCCACCACCAGAACAGCTAAGTTGATATTGGTACGGATTTGCAGCCGTAGCGCCAATATTACTTCCGCACCAAACTTGTGCAGAACCAGTTCCATCAGGACAAGCAGCCGGGGCGTTAAGCGTTCCTAAAGAACAAGCCGTTGCACAAACATCTGCAGCTGCGCCCGTACAAACTGGCCCACCAACACAACTTCCCGGAGGAAGTGCGCACGTAACCGACAAAGTCATGCAATCGCTGTTGTGATTACAATCGAAGAACAAGCCGTACTCATCAATAAGCACGTTAACGGTTCCGGTAAAAGTTGCAACCCAAGTTATGCTCGATTGAACGCCACAATCATCATCATTATAAGCAATGGCCGTGGCTCCGTTGTATAACGAAAGCTGCGTGTCGAAATCGGTATCTCCGCAAGTAGAAAACGTATAACTATTGCCAAGCACAACATCAACCGTGGCATATTGCCCACCCTGCACACAGGTATTTGTGGCCGTTCCTGGGCACGAGGCTGGCGTCAAATCACCAATACTGGTGTTGTCGTTAGGGCACTGAGCCGAAACCATCTGAGCAACGCAAACGAGCAGAACACTGATATATGCGCGCAGAAATTTCACTCTATCTTGAATTGGTGAGGTCTTGAACGAATAATGTTCTGCTTAGTTTCAGGAAGCTTTTCGAAATCAGATTTTGAGATTACCGTTCTCGTTTTACTAGGAAAACCAGCACCAATTTTTGCCTGCTTAGAACTAGCATCAACAACAGACCTCACCGCAATTTGTCCTTGTGGTCCAAGCTTAAAAATGAGCGAGACCTCTTGTTTTAAATCTTGCTTAGTTGGGTAGTTAGCAAGGCTGAGGTTTAATCCATCAGCGATTAGCCTTTCGGCCGAAAGAAGTTTGAATTCAACGCCATCATCAAACGTTAAGGTTCTATCGGTTTTTTGTAGTCGATAAGGTTCTAAGTTGGCTTCGCTTAAAGCGGATGAGTATGGCTGCAAATCCGCGCCTTCAGTAACAAGAACAAACCCTTGAGACTGACCGAATGCGGAACTACAAAAACCTAGCGTCAGCAGAAAACCAAAACAGAAAACCCAGCGTAGAAGTTTATTCAAAGAATGGCGGTTTTGGTTAAAAACAAATCTGCTACAACAATTACCCGTTAAACATGTGAGTAACTGTGCCGTAGCAGACAGTACCAAATTAGTAGAATTTTGCGCAAATCACGTAGTCAAGTGCATTATTTTCAAATACATTGTTGATTTGACCAATTCAACTTGGTTAAATCAAGCAAAAACACTAGCCAGTTTAATCTAGTTTCGCTAGGGTAATTCTCTTAGAGAATCTGATTCTACTTGATAACCCAATCGCTTGGCTTTTGCCGCATCTTGCAAAGCATTTTTGTTGTTGCCAAGCGTTTGATACGCTCTAGATCTCCAGTAGTAAGCTGGTGCGTAATCTGCATTTATGACTATGCAGCTTGAAAAGTCTGCTATTGCTTTTTCTAGTCGGTTAGTCTGGTTGTAAACCAACCCTCGGTTAAACAAACCAAGATGACTGTTTGGCGCTAAGAAAACGGCTCTGTTTAATGCATTTTCTGCCTTTTCAAACTCGTTCTTGTTTAGATAAATGAGGCCAAGATTAATGTACGCACCAACTAGGTTTTTGTCTAGGCTAATGCTTGTGTTAAATGCTTGTATTGCCAGATTATGCTCGTTTGCTTCAAGAAAAATTTGACCCACTTCAAAATGCGGTCGGGCATTGGTTGGGTTTAAGGAAATGCATGTTTCATACTCCTTAATGGCAGCCTCCACGTTACCAAGTTTTACTAAAACCTGAGCACGAACAATCCTAAAATTGTAGTTGTTTGGTTCTTGCTCTATGGCAATAGAAAGGTCTTCAAGTGCAGCATCAAACCTCTCAACTTGAGAAAAAAGCAGGCCTCGGTTAAAATGTGCCAATGGCCAGTTAGGAACCAATTCTATACAACGACTAAAATCATTGTAAGCTTCTTCCATGCGATTAAGATTCATAAACACCAATCCGCGATTGAGGAAGCCGAGGCCGCTTTTAGAGTCTAGAGAAACAACCGAGCTAAAGTCGCTTAATGCATTGCTAAAATCTCCTGTACGCAGATAAAGTATTCCTCTGTCGTGATAAGACTGAACAGAAGATTGATGGAAAAGCAGAGCAGAGCTATAATCTCTAATGGCCAAATCGGTCTGATTTAACGAGCTGTAGTAAGATGCTCGGTTGTTGTATGCCAGAAAATCTGTAGGATATTTTTCAATTACATCAGACCAAAGCGTTTCTGAATCTTGCCAAACACCAGTTCTGCCAAAGGTTAGGATGCTAAGTGCCAATATATAGCTAGCAGCGCCCGCATAAACGTACTTTTTGTTTTCGGTAAATCGCGAAGCAAGGGAGGTTGTGCCTAGTGCCAGGAGAAAGAACAGTCCGATGTTTGCCAAGTAGGTAAAACGTTCTGCAACAATGGCAATCCCAACGGGAAAAAATTGCAAAACCAAGGCAACGCTAACAAGAAAAAACATCAACCCAAAGGCTATGTTTCGGTTTTTCCAAAGTGATAAAAGAGTGCCTGAGACTACCACCCCAGTAGGAACAACAGCTGCATAAACAAACCAAGGAATGCTCTGACTTGGTGTAAATGGATACGGATGATAGGCCGATAGATTTACTGGAATAACAGCTTTAAAAACATAGGTAGTAAGGCTGTAACAGGCCACAAAAAAGGACTGGAAAAAGGAAATGTTTTGAGCGTCATCTACGGCTCCAACTTCCGTTTGCCCAACAGAAGCAATTACACCAAACGCCACGCTTAACATTAGAAATGGAACCTTTTCTAAACCACATTTTAGTACGTTTTTTCGCCCTTTGAAATAGTCTATTAAAAACAATATTATCGGAAACGTAACCGCCATTCCTTTTGATAGGAGAGAGCAGACGAACAGAATCAGAGTTGCCGCAAACCAAGTTTTTGACATTCTGGTTTTTTCATCCACATATTTTAGATAGGCTAATAACCCAGCCAAATAAAACATGCCATATAGCAGGTCTTTTCGTGCGGTAATCCATGCCACAGGTTCTAGTTGGGTTGGATGAATACCAAAGAGGATGGCGGTTATAACAGAAACTTCTTTACGGCCTGTAAGCCAAAAAAGCAGGAAAAAAACCAGTCCAACATTTATCAGATGTAAAAGCAGGTTTGTTGAGTGAAAAGCTGAGGCATCAAACCCGCCCACTGTATAATTTGCAGACCACGATAGGAGCACTAGGGGTGTGTAGCCACCATTGTCGTCAATCCGTGTAAAAACCTCTTTTGTGTTCTCTAAAGAAAGCGTGGTAACTACAGGGTTGTTAAGCACAAAAGCCTCATCATCCCAGTTTACCCAACCATTAGTTAGCGTTGGAGCCATTACTGTGGCCGTTACCAGCAATGCAAAAAGCATGAGTGGGAAAGAGCGTTTGGTAATCCAAAACATGACGTTGCTCGACATTGATTGCCGAATATAACTCGCTAACTGAAAAGATTGTTAGCGTACCTTGCAAGCCATGACTTTTAGCACCTGCTTTTTGGTTAAATAATGAAGGTTGTAATTATAGGAGCAGGCCCGGCAGGATTAAGCTGCGCGCACGAACTTGTAAAGCAAGGAGCTGAGGTTCATGTTTATGAGGCCAGCTACCACGTTGGTGGCATGGCTAGAAGTTTCGATTTGTGGGGGCAACGAGTGGACCTTGGCCCGCACCGTTTTTTTTCAAAAGAAGAACATGTAAATCGATTTTTTAAAGAGATTGTAAAGGAGAAATACACTACGGTTCAGCGTTTAACGCGCATACATTACAAAGGCAGGTTTTTTGAATATCCATTAAAACTCAGCAACGTGCTGGGTAATCTTCCCTTACTCACAATTGTTAAAATTGTATTCGATTACGTTGTTCAGTTAATCACGCCAACCGGCAACCTCAAAACGTTTGAAGATTGGGTCATTAATAGGTTTGGAAGAACCTTGTTTCAGACTTTTTTTAAGAGCTATTCTGAAAAGCTCTGGGGAATTCCGTGCTCAAAGATTGACGCAGATTGGGCTGCACAACGCATTAAAACACTCTCGCTTTTGGGCGCCATTGCCAACACGTTTAAAGACAGGCGTAAGACCAACCACAAAACGCTTATAGATGAGTTTGCCTATCCGCATAACGGAATGGGCCAGCTGTATGAATTGTGCCGAGATGAGATTCAAACAAACGGAGGAACAATCCATTTAAACACACCAATAAGTCGAGTTTTGCAGGGTGATGCTGGGAAATTGGTTGGTTTAGAGCTAGCCGATGGAAGCACGGTTGAGGCTGATTATGTTGTCTCATCTATGCCATTAACTCATTTGGTAAAAGGGCTCAAAAATGTTCCGTTGAATGTTGAAGCTGCGGTAGGAAAGCTCTACTTCAGAAACACAATTCTTGTTTACTTAGAAGTAGATGGAAAAGACTTCTTTAAAGACAATTGGATATACGTTCATTCTCCGGAGTTAAAGCACGGGCGGATTACCAATTTCAGCAATTGGTGTCCTACTCTTGCTAAAAACGCTGACCGTACAATTTTGTGCATGGAGTTTTGGGCATTTGAATCGGATGAATTATGGAAAATGGATAATTCTGAAGTAGAGGAAATTGCGAAAAGAGAAATCAGAACGCTAAACTTGTTTTCTGCCAACGTGGCAATTACCAATAGCAAAACGCTTAAAATACCTAGGTGCTACCCGGTTTACGAAACCGGATATCAGCAAAATCTTAAGGTGGTTGAAACA
>JBMYXX010000115.1:0-8546 GCA_049608805.1 Flavobacteriales bacterium
TTTACCTTTCCTAGAACCATTCCTTCAGCAGCATCTCTGTCAGAACGCTTTGCAGCAACTTTCTGTCCTTGCTTTCTTAGTAGGTCAATTGCAGCATCAAAATCGCCTCCAGACTCAACAAGAGCCTTTTTGCAATCCATCATACCTGCACCAGTTTTCTTTCTTAGCTCATTAACCTGAGCAGCAGTAATTTTCACTGTAGCTTCCAATTTAAAGTAAGTTTTAGTCTTTTTTAGTCTCTTCTGTTGCTTCTGCAACTGCTTCTTCCTTTGCAGGAGCCGCTTCTTCTTTTCCTTTAGCTGTTTTTCTTTCAGCAAGGCCTTCAGCAACAGCATCTGCCATAGCTTTTACGATAAGCTCTACTGATCTTGCAGCATCGTCATTTCCAGGAATAGCAAAATCTACATCCTTAGGATTTGCATTTGTATCAACAATCGCAAACGTTGGGATATTCAATCTGTGTGCTTCCTTTACTGCAATGTGCTCCTTGATTACATCAACAATAAAGATTGCAGAAGGAAGACGAGTAAGGTCCTTAATAGAACCAAGGTCTCTTTCAAGCTTTGCTCTCTGACGGCTAATCATCAAACGCTCACGCTTTGACATTGTCTGCCATGTTCCGTCAGCCTCCATCTTATCGATAGTACCCATTTTACGAATAGCCTTACGGATAGTCGCAAAGTTAGTAAGCATACCTCCAGGCCATCTTTCTGTAACATATGGCATGTTAACTCTTCCCGCTTCGCGAGCGATGATTCCTTGAGCTTGCTTTTTTGTAGCTACGAAAAGAATTTTCTTTCCTGACTTAGCCATGCTTTTAATTGCCTTACAAGCCTCATCTAACTTAGCAGATGTCTTGTTTAGGTCAATAATGTGGGTTCCATTCTTCTCCATGAAGATGTATGGAGCCATAGCTGGATTCCACTTTCTTTTCAAGTGTCCGAAATGAACACCTGCTTCTAGCATTTCCTGTACTGTAGGTTGAGCCATTGAAATAGTATTGTTTTAAAAAATCTTTGTACTGACTGATTAACGCTTGCTGAACTGGAATTTCTTCCTTGCTTTCTTCTGACCGAATTTCTTACGCTCAACCATTCTTGGGTCACGTGTCATCAGTCCGAATTTCTTAAGAGCTGGTTTAACCTCTTCGTTCTCTTTAACCAATCCTCTTGAAATACCTAGTGAAATTGCTTCTGCCTGACCAGTAATACCACCGCCAGACACATTTACTTTCACATCGTATTTGCCTTCTACATCTAAAACTGTAAAAGGTCTTCTGATTGTATCTTGTAGTAATGAAGTTGGAAAGTATTCCTTGGCATCTTTGCCATTTACTTCAAATTTCCCCTTTCCGCTTGTTAGGTAAACTCGCGCAATTGAGGTTTTTCTTCTTCCTAATGTGTTTATCACTTCCATTATATACGATAAATCAGTTCAATGAGATAGTTCGTGGCTTTTGAGCTTCATGTGGATGCTCAGCACCAGCGTAAGCGTGCATATTTTTGAAGATTGCACGTCCAAGTCTGTTTTTAGGCAACATTCCTCTTACTGCCTTAGTAACCAAACCGGTTGGGTCTTTTGCAAGAACCTGATCAACACTTCTTACACGCTGTCCGCCTGGAAAACCAGTATGGTGCATGTATCTCTTAGTGTCTCTCTTGTTACCAGAAAGGGTTACTTTATCTGCATTCAGAACGATAACGTAGTCACCGCAATCTGCATGAGGAGTAAAGTTTACTTTATTCTTACCTCTTAGGTGGTAAGCAATTGTAGATGCCAATCTACCAAGGGTCTGACCCTCAGCATCAATCAAAATCCACTCCTTATTAGCAGTGTTTTTGTTGGCAGAAATGGTTTTAAAGCTTGGTGCTTTCACTTCAAATATCTTTTCAGTTCATTCTTGGAGATAACTCTCCTACCCAAATTTGGGGGTGCAAAGATATTACTTACTTCCGTAATAAACAACGGTTTGTGAACAATTCATTTCAACACGCCCAGTTCTCTCCCAACTGAGCTGAATGCTTCAATGGCTTTATCGAGGTGATGTTGTTCGTGAGCAGCCGATATTTGAACACGAATTCTTGCCTGGCCTTTTCCAACAACTGGATAGAAAAAACCAATGGCATAAATTCCTTTTTCCAACAATTTATCGGCAAACACCTGCGCCAATTTAGCGTCATAAAGCATAATTGGAACAATTGGACTGTCTCCTTCTTTCAAATCAAATCCTGCTTTTTGAACACCTTCTTTAAAGTACTTAGTATTTGCTTCTAGCTTATCGCGAAGCTCGGTGGTAGAAGAAAGTAAATCGAATACTTTACTTGCCGCACCAACAATAGATGGCGCCAAAGAATTGGAGAATAAATAAGGTCGAGAACGTTGACGGAGCATTTCAATTACTTCTTTTTTCCCAGAAGTAAATCCGCCCATGGCTCCCCCAAGTGCTTTACCTAATGTGCTTGTGATAATATCAACACGACCCATTACATTATTATACTCATGCGAGCCACGGCCCGTTTTACCAATAAATCCTGAGGCATGGCTATCATCAACCAAAACCAAAGCATTGTATTTTTCTGCTAGGTCGCAGATGGCGTCTAATTTGGCTATATCCCCATCCATTGAAAAAACGCCATCGGTAACAATAATGCGATACCGCTGCGCTTGCGATGCTTTCAACTGATCTTCTAAATCTGCCATATCGCTATGCTTGTAACGATACCTAGCTGCTTTACACAATCGTACACCATCTATAATAGAGGCATGATTTAGCGCATCGCTGATGATGGCATCTTCGGCAGTAAACAATGGTTCAAAGACTCCGCCATTAGCGTCAAAACACGCAGCGTATAATATAGTGTCTTCCATCCCTAAAAAGGATGAAATTTTCTCTTCTAAGTTTTTGTGGATGTCTTGCGTTCCGCAGATAAAACGAACAGAGGACATTCCGTAACCGTGAGAATCTAAAGCATCTTTAGCTCCCTGAATTACTTCTGGGTGGGACGATAGCCCCAGATAATTATTAGCGCACATTATAACCACATCCTCGCCCGTGCTTACTTGCACCTCCGCGCCCTGAGGCGTGGTAATTATGCGCTCTTTCTTATAAAGACCAGCATCTTCTATAGAAGTTAATTCTTTGGCTAAAAACTCTTGAAATTCTCCGTACATAATTTTCTTTTCAGGATGCCAAAAATAGAACTTAACTAACAGTTAAAACCTGCCTAAGAACAAGCGGTAAAGTCGATTGTTATATTTGCGAACAATAGAATTATGAACCAATAAAATCATTTAAAAATGGCTTTTGAATTACCTAAACTTCCATACGCTTACGATGCGTTGGAGCCACATATTGACGCTAGAACAATGGAAATACACCATTCTAAGCATCACAACGGATACACAACTAAACTAAACGCAGCTATTGCTGGCACTGACCTAGAAGGGAAGTCTATCGAAGAGATTCTTACCGCTGGATTTGAAAACGGTGCTGTAAGAAACAACGGTGGCGGATTTTACAATCACTGTTTGTTCTGGGAAGTAATGTCTCCAAACGGTGGAGGGCAGCCTTCTGGAGCTTTGGCCGATGCTATCAACTCAGCATACGGTTCTTTTGATGGATTTAAGGAGGCTTTCGCCAACGCAGCTGCAACTCGATTTGGTTCTGGTTGGGCTTGGCTTTGCGTTAAGTCTGGCGGAGCGGTTGAAGTTTGCAGTAGCGCAAATCAAGACAATCCGTTAATGCCAACAATTGGCTGTGGTGGAACACCAATTTTAGGATTGGATGTTTGGGAGCATGCTTACTACCTGAACTACCAAAACAGAAGACCAGATTACATCGGAGCATTCTTCAATGTGATTAACTGGGATGAAGTTTCTAGAAGATACGAAGCTGGGAAATAAACCTCCTCTCAAATATTTTAGACAACAAAAAAGGCGCGGTGTAATCACCGCGCCTTTTTCATTTTTATAAACTCAAGGTTTATTTCGAGCCCTTACTTCCGGCAGAACCTTTGGTTCCTGGTTTAGCAATTGAGCTTCTCATATCTGTATCAGCCTTGATGTTATCGAACTTATAATAGTCCATAATGCCAAGGTGCCCTGCTCTAAAAGCCTCTGCCATTGCTTGCGGAATTTGAACCTCAGCTTCAATAACGTTTGCACGTGCTTCTTGCGCCTTTGCTTTCATTTCTTGCTCCAGAGCAACAGCCATTGCTCTTCTTTCTTCCGCTTTTGCTTGCGCGATGTTCTTATCAGCCTCGGCCTGATCCATCTGAAGCTCTGCTCCAATGTTCTTACCTATATCTACATCTGCAATATCAATAGAAAGTATTTCGAACGCAGTTCCAGAATCTAGACCTCTAGACAATACAACCTTAGATATTGAATCCGGATTTTCAAGTACCGCTTTGTGCGAATCTGCAGAACCAATTGATGATACAACTCCCTCGCCAACACGTGCAAGAACGGTGTCCTCTCCAGCACCACCAACCAATTGTTTAATGTTTGCTCTAACGGTTACTCTTGCTTTCGCGATAAGCTGAATACCATCTTTTGCAACCGCTGTTACTGGCGGTGTATCTATCACCTTTGGGTTTACCGACATCTGCACAGCTAGGAGAACATCTCTACCTGCAAGGTCGATGGCCGTAGCCATATTAAAATCTAAAGGAATGTTTGCTTTATCGGCTGAGATGAGTGCATTGGTAACATTCATTACACTACCTCCTGCTAAGTAATGCGCTTCAAGCTCATTACGATTCATGGTTAGACCTGCTTTTGTAGCGCTAATCATTGCATTAACAATAACCGCTGGCGGAACTTTTCTTAGTCGCATTCCAATCAAGGCTCCAATACCAATTGGCACTCCAGAAAAGATTGCGGTAATCCACAATCCGAGTGGAACGTAGTAGAAAAACAGCCACAAAATGACTACTGAAAAAACAACTAATGCTATTAAAATTGGTAAGGCCATATTGGTTTTTATAAGGTTTTAACTCTGATTTTATTCTGTTCTACTTTGGTTACTACCACTTTTGATTCTGCATCTACAAACTCGCCAGAGGCGTCAACTTCTATGAGGTTCTCTCCAAACAATGCGGTTCCAGAAGGGTTCAGTCTTGTAACAGATTTACCCTCATCTCCAACCGAAACTAGTTTTTCTACTTCCTCAACACTTTTTCCTTCCACGTTGGTTTCTAAGGCCATCCTTTTCCAAGTCTGTCCTTTTAACAAGACTATTAACGACAGAAAAACAGCCGCAACGCACGAAGCTAAAGATATATGTCCCGCTTGCGAACCAAGATACGTGTAAGACAAATAGATTCCGATGATTAAAAGAACTACTCCGCCAATACCAACTATGGTTGTTCCTGGCACAAAAAGAATTTCGAGAAGAAGTAGTAAAACTCCAAGAAGCAATAGGGCGATAACTACACCTGTTATCATTTGAGCTTTGGAATGTCTTCGATAGTTGCTGTAAGCCCTCGGTTTATCATTTCGGCCCAAGCCGGTTGGAGCTTGCTAAACATGTCTGTTTTAACCGCGCATTTTCCGCTATGGTGAATAATAAACGTGCACTGCTCTGCCTGTAGTGGCTCATGACCGCATACTTCAATAAGCGCTTCAATTACAAAGTCGAAGGTGTGATATTCATCATTATGAATAATCAAAGACTTTGGCGCTTGCACCAGTTGGTCCAGCTCTTGCTGAAACTCAACTTCTAGGTCTAGATTGAAAATTGGGTCTATGTCCATCTTGCAATTATCAGCGACAAAGGTACGTCTTTGACTGTCTAAGTTAGGTTTTTAATCGATAAACGGGATTTCTTCAACGACAGATAGCGTAGTTGGTGCTCCATTCAAGTACGGAACCACTTTTAACGCATCAAAGCCTCTACCCGCATATTCGCGGTAACCAGAATTAGCATCGGCCATGGTTAAATACAAGTCAGATGTTAAGTCAAATTCTGCTATCGCGAATGTCATTTCTTGCTCCGGAGTCATCGACTCTAAAACAATTTGAGAAACGTTTTCTGGAGCAATTCTAAACTCCAATTTATAGAACACGTCCTTTCTTCTTTTTAAATCGTCTTTATTGAAAGGAGGCCTGATGTATTCTTCACGCCCATTAAGAGTAGAAGTGGCAAGAACATCTTTATTCCGAAGATTAGCCTGAATTGACTCAACCGCTTTTGCGTCTCCAGCCGCATCAATTTTTTCGTTTCTAATGTTCTTTAATACAGCCAAACGACCCACGTCTTCTGCGCGCATTCGCTTAATCATTCTTCGTTTGCTCTTATCCTGAATGGCACTAAATGATGGCTTAGACCTTTCTGGATTTCTAATTTCAGCTTTCAAGAATGGAATTGTCCCTACAGTTTCAACTCGTTCAGCTGGCGCTGGAGTTGGTGCCGTTTCAGCAATTTCTTCAACAACCTCAACGGCTGCTTCTTTTGCAGGAGCAGATGGCTCCGATTCTTCTACTACTGGTTCTGAGCTTACTGCAATTGCAGTTTCAATCTCTTCTTGTACAGCCTCAGCTTCAACAGTTTTTTCAACCGTGCTCTCTTCTACTACTTCCGGGATTACAGCTTCAATTTCCTCATCCAATTCGCTTACTAAATCTTCCGATTCTTCTAACTCTTCCGCTTTTACAGCAACCTCTTGTTCCTCCACAGCTTCCTCAATTGCTGGCTCCGACTTCTCCTCTTCTTTGGGTTCAGAACCTGCTAATAAAGCATCCATTTCTGCCATGGCCTGAGCAACCAAGTCTTCATCCGTAGTAACTGGTGTTACCGTTTCCTCAGCAGCAACTTCAGCTTCTACCTTCGGTTTGTCTGTTTCCTCAACCAACTCTTCGGTTACTGTTGATTCAACCTCTTCTTCCGCAGTTTCTAAAGCAACCAACTCCTCGCTCACTTCAGACTCAACTTGTTTTTCCTCAGCTACTGCTTTAGTTGCTTCTTTCCCTAAACTGAGTTTGGTTCCTGTCTTTTCTACTTCGCTCGGTTTTTCTTCCGCCAGCTGGCCTTCTTCTACCGCATCAATTGCCTCAACCAAGGCCAATTCTTCTGCATTCAAGCCATCCTTCTCGCTTTGCAATTCTTCTTGCAGTGCTTTTTCTTTTTCCTGAGCAATTTTCTGATGCTGTTCTAGTGCTAAGCGATCTGCATCAATTTGTTTTTGTAGAACAGGGTCTCCAGCAACAGGCTCACTTGGCAGCGGCTTTAAATCATAATCCTTGTCAGGACGAGAAGCTGCCTCTTCCGCAATCTGCTGTTCAATTCCGTCTAATGCATCTAAATATTCTTGCGGCTCTGCATCGCTTTTAAGCGCTGCAATTTCCTGCTCCACATCTATCAACTCACTAGCTGCTTCTCCTGTGGATGTGTCAACTACTGCTACTTCAGCACTTTGCTCCTCAGCCTCTTCCGTAATCTCTATAGCTACATCAGGTTTGATGGCCGCTGCCTTTTGTTCTGCCAACTGTGCATTCTCGGCATCAATCAGCTTTTGCTGTTCCGCCTTTTGTGCTTCCAATTTGGCAATGGTCTCAAGGAACAAATCCTCCTCAGACAATTTCTCAATTTCTTGTGCCGTATCAGCATCGGTCAGTGGCTTTTCAGCCTCAGTAACTACCGCTGCAATTTGCTGCTCAGCCGAATCCTTTAATGCTTTTTGTTTTGCCAATTCAACTTCCCTATTTATCTCTTCTAAACGAGCCTTCTCGGCAAGCGCCAGTTCCTCACTCGCTTTAAGAATTGAATCTTGCTTCGCCTCCTCTCTTTTGGCCTTAGCTAGAGATGTTAACTCAACCAGTGCGATGCTATCTCTTACCGCTGCCTCTCTTGCTTTTGCTACCATTTCCGTAGCAGCCTTTTCTTCTTCCTTCCTTTTCGCTTCTGCCAGAATAGCTTCTTCAGCAGCTTTCATTTCTGCTAAGAGTTTAGCATCCTCCTGCTCCTTCGCCAGCTTTTCTTCCTTTGCCTTTGCCTCAGCAACTTTTTTCTGCTCCTCCAGTTTGGCCAGCGCCTTGGCCTCGGCCTCCCGCATTTCAGCCAACAAACGACCTTCTTCTAATTGCTGGGCTGCCAACTCAGCAGCTTTTTGTTCTTCTTCAAGTTGTTTTGCTTTCTCCGCAGCAACTCGTTCCTGCTCTTCCTTTTCAGCTTTAGCTTTTTCTTCTGCCTGCTTGGCCAAATCCGCACTAGGCCGCTGATTATTTGAAGCCAAAACCGCCTCTGCGCCAGTTACCTCAACCATCTTGCTCACCACTTCATTTAGCGGCTTACTTTCCGCCAAAGCCAACGAATCTGGTTTTCCAGTCGCATCAAAATACTTGGTTATTGTAACCGTTCCCGTTTCAGAAGAGGCTGCATACGTTATGTCTTGCTGGAGCGATTTTGAAACATCATGCTTTGGTACATCTAAATCAAACTCAAACCCATTTGCTTCTCGTGGGCCAACGTCCATTGTGTAGTCGTTCTGCGGTTTCAGAACCAACACATACTTCCCCGTTTTCTTATTGCTTCTGTACTTACCAAC
>JBMYXX010000116.1:0-8473 GCA_049608805.1 Flavobacteriales bacterium
AAAGATGTGGTGCTCAAGTTTAAAGCTGATAACGGTGATGGAGACATGGACAGAGATGTCCGGTTTGTAATCCATGATTTGCCGATTTATGAAATTGACCAAGCAGATTTTGAAAACCCGAATGTGATGAATGCCATGTTCTACAACATTCAAATGTTGCCGTTTGGAGTTGTAGGAATGGGACAAGCCAGCGAAAGAGCGGCTTTGTTGCCAGCACAATTATCGGAGTTTCAAGATGTGGTAATGTTTGCCGAAGTGTTTGATACATCGCCACGAGAGAACGATCTAGCTCCAGCCATGGAAGCCGCAGGTTTTATTCATCGAACCACCATTTTAAACGACCCCGGACTTATTCCTTTTCCTTGGAATGGTGGTGTAATGATTTTTAGTAAATGGCCTATTGAGGCCGATGAAGAAATTGACTTTGAAGACTGCGGACAAGCATCGCAAGATTGCCTAGCAAACAAAGGAATTAAGTACGCCAAGGTGAATAAACTTGGAAAGCGTTATCACATTTTTGGAACACACATGGATGCTGGAGGTGGTGCCGATGATTTGTTTGCGCGCAGGTCTCAAATGGCAGAAATGCGTGACTTTATTGCCGATTTAAACATCCCGGATGGCGAGCC
Source organism: Flavobacteriales bacterium (assembly GCA_049608805.1). Classification (GTDB taxonomy): domain Bacteria; phylum Bacteroidota; class Bacteroidia; order UBA10329; family UBA10329; genus UBA10329. The sequence goes on from JBMYXX010000116.1 coordinate 630, forward strand.
GGTTATTCTTGGCGGAGATTTCAACCTAGACCCGAACGACATTGAATACATGGATTTTAAGGACACTATGAATCCTTACATACCACAACATATTGGTTTTTACGAATCTACTTTTAGTGACCAATTTGGGAGAATAATTGACCATGCTTGGGGAGATAGAGCACACCTTGTGGCAACTTCCTCCACCAACGAAGTTATTACTCCGCGCAGTATAGAGCCAGAACTTTGGGAAAGCTCAGAGTTTAGCGATCACCGAAGTGTTTTAGGCAGGTTTGTTTATCCAGATGTTAAAAAACAAGGAGGAGACACACTTGTTTGTCCGGGGGAGAACCTGACGCTTTCGGTAGAGACTGACCATGCGGTTACTTATCAATGGTCTAAAGATGGAACAGAACTTTCGGGAGAAACTGGTTCTGAGCTTAACCTTTCTGACGCACAAGAAATTGAAAGCGGCAATTACACTTGTCTAGTTGGTTATGATGTTGAGTACGGCCAATGGGGAGATACACTTACAGAAGTTTTTTACCCAAATGGTCCTGATATTGTGGAAGCACGTTTAACGTACGATTTTGGCGAAATTGTGATTGACCAAGTACTCTGCGAAGTAGGTATTGATGAATATGAAAATGGATTTATACAATTGCATCCAAATCCTGCAACAGACAAATTGTTTGTGAGTTTAGCAGAGTCAAACCAAGACGGGTTACTTACTATTTACACTGCAAGCGGGCAACTAGTCTATACTCAGTCACTGCAAAACTCAAATCTAGCTTTGGATGTTTCTGAATATGAAAGTGGCTTGTATTTAATAGAGTTCGCTTCAGAAAAAGGTCAATTTCATCAACGATTTGTTGTGTATTAAACGTATCCGATAATCAGTGTAGGAGCTTGTTTTATAGTCAGGTTTTTGGTGTTTGAGTCTCTCTCTAACTGAATTGGTTTACATACAATTGGCGTAGATGCTCTACTGGATAAATTTTATTGTCCTGTAGAATCTATAGGAGCGATATCATCTACTTTCACCAACGAATTTTAAACACTTGGCGAGCAATTTATGGCAATGAAAATTATAGGGAGAACAGATAAAGCAGATTTTCCTGAATTGGATTTGAAGAATGTTCCTATCAAGGTTGACACGGGAGCTTATACCTCATCTATTCATTGTCATCACATTAAAGAAGTTGAGATTGATGGCGAGAGGCTCGTTGAGTTTGAACTCTTGGACCCATCTCATAATCTTTATCAAGACAGGGTATTCAGGACTAAGAATTTCAAGCAGAAAAAAGTAAAAAGTTCCTTCGGAGATAGTGAAGAACGGTATATAGTTACTACTGAAATTACGCTCTTTGGAGAAGTCTATTCTATTGACCTATCGTTGAGCGAAAGGAGTAATATGAAGTATCCCATTTTAATGGGAAGAAGGTTTTTGAAAAAGAAATTTGTTGTAGATACTTCCGTGAAGGATTTATCATACAACCTAAATAAATGAAACACTGATTTAATAGCACTAAAATGAAAATTGCAATACTATCACGCAATGCCAATTTGTACTCTACAAAAAGATTGGTTGAAGCGGCCGAAGCAAGAAAGCATCAAGTGGTTGTAGTTGACCATCTAAAATGCACCATCGAGCTAGAAAAGAAAAGCCCAAGGGTTTATTACAAGGGCGCCTATTTGGATGACGTTGATGCCATTATTCCCAGAATTGGAGCTTCCGTAACCTATTACGGAACAGCGGTTGTTCGTCAGTTTGAAATGATGAAGGTTTTTTCTGCAGTAGAATCGCAAGCTTTGGTAAGATCTAGAGATAAACTGAGAAGCTTGCAGGTTTTGGCTAGGGCAGGAGTTGGTTTGCCAAAAACGGTATTTACCAATTACACCAAAGATGTTGATCACGTTATAGAATCCGTTGGTGGCGCACCGCTTATTTTAAAACTATTAGAAGGAACCCAAGGTTTAGGAGTTGTATTAGCTGAAACTAAAAACGCGGCAAGCTCAGTTATAGAAGCGTTTAATGGACTAAAAGCCAGAGTTATCGCCCAAAAATTCATCAAGGAATCTGATGGCGCAGATATTCGTGTTTTTATAGTCGATGGTCAGGTAGTTGGTGCTATGAAACGACAAGGAAAAGAAGGAGAATTCCGTTCTAATTTACATCGTGGTGGAAGTGCATCCATCATCGAGTTGTCTGACGAGGAAGAGCTTACTGCACTGAAAGCGGTGAAAGCCATGGGGCTAGGCGTTGCAGGAGTAGATATGTTGCAATCATCTACGGGCCCAATGGTTTTGGAGGTTAATTCATCTCCTGGGCTTGAAGGAATTGAGACAGCCACAGGCAAGGATATTGCTCGAGATATTATTAAGTATTTAGAAAGAAATGTTGAGTAACACATTTCGCATCCTTGGACATGACATTGGACTTGGAGAAGGTGCAATGCTTGAAATGGATGTGGCTAAACTGCACACCAGAAACAGCCTACAAATTCCTGTAATTGTAGAACGAGGAAAGAAAGACGGTCCAGTTCTATTGTTGATGGGTGGTGTTCATGGAGACGAGACAAATGGCGTAGCAATTGTCAGAGACATCATTCGTAAGAAATATAATATTCCTGAAGCTGGAACTGTGATTTGTATTCCTGTTTTAAACGTAATTGGATATTTAAATCAGGATAGAAAATTCCCCGATGGGAGAGATTTGAACAGAATGTTTCCAGGAAGCGCAAAAGGATCGCTTGCCGCTCAATTTGCGTATAAGTTCACGAAGGAAATTGTTCCGTTGGTTGATTATGTGCTCGACTTTCATACTGGTGGGGCAGACCGTTACAATTTCCCGAATTTAAGATGTGTTGTTACTGACCCCAAACAACTGGAGTTGGCTAAGGTGTTTAACGCGCCATTCATTGTGCACTCAAGCTATATTCCAAAGTCTATTCGTCAAACGTTCCATAAAAAAGGGAAAACGATTATTGTTTTTGAAGGAGGAAAATCTCTCCGATTGGATAAGAAAGTAATTGAATATGGGGTAGAAGGTGCCTTAAACGTGATGAAGCATCTGAGAATGACCAATGGAAACGTTGAGAAAAATGACGAATCTGTGATAGTCTTAAAAAGCCAGTGGATTCGAGCACCTTACTCAGGGATTTTTGAATCGTTTATTAAGAACGGCTCGGAGATTAAGAAAGGTGCGGTTATGGGAAGAATTTCGGACCCTTACGGAGAGTTTGAGAAAAACGTAATTGCACCTCATAACGGACACGTTTTTGGAATGAACACGGCTCCAATCCTTTACAAGGGCGATGCTATTTTTCACATGAGTCTTGAAAGCAAGTAATTGCGTTAACTCGTTTAAGGTAGTCTCAATAACATATTGGGAAAAGATTAAATTCATACAGCAATTAGCAAATCATGTCAATAGATTTTAGTGCTTTTCCAAAGCCAGTTTTGTACCTAGTCATTCTTGTACTGGCATTTATTCTAACTCTCTGGGTAAGGCGATTGATTCATCGTTTTGTAAGCGACAGTTCTATTTTCCTTAAGGTTGATCCTACCAAGTACAATTTTATTAAGAATGCCGCCTCGTTAATCATCTTTACGATTGCGTGTTTTCTAATTATTTACTCAATTCCAGAATTACGCTCGCTAGGAACTACGCTCTTGGCGTCTGCTGGTATCGCAACCGCGGTTTTGGCATTTGCTTCTCAGGCGGCTTTATCCAATATAATTAGTGGTGTGTTTATCGTCATTTTTAAACCCTTTCGGGTTGATGATATCATCCGTTTGGATGATACCAAATCGGGCGTTGTAGAAGACATTACGCTACGACATACGGTTATTAAGGATTTTCAAAACCAACGGATTATCGTGCCTAATTCTGTGATTAGCGCTCAAACTATAGTTAACGCTCATATTGGAGATGAAAGGTTTAAGCGTCAGGTTTTTTTCGGAATCAGTTATGATAGCAACATTGATTTGGCGTTTAAGATAATGACGGAAGAAGCCGAGAATCACCCGCTTTGCATAGATGGAAGAAAGCCGGAGGAACTGGCAATTGATTGGCCAAAAGTGAAGTGCAGAGTAATTGGCTTTGGAGATTCATCGGTTAACCTTCGGATGGATGTTTGGTCTAATTCGCCAGAGGAATCTTGGGAGCTTTTCTGCGATTTAAACAAGAGTATTAAAGAGCGTTTTGATACCGAAGGAATTGAGATTCCGTTCCCATATAGAACCGTAGTATATAAGCACGATCTTCCGAAAAATGCGTAGAGGCAAAAAGAATATCAAACGGCACTCCGTTAAAGCTGGTCTGCCACCTGGCTCTTTGGTTTTTATTGGCGACCAAAGAGAAGAGGCCATTTCTATTGAACTCATCGACTATTCAGAAGACAATCAAACACAGTCGGAAATTGGTCAGACAAAGGAGTTGAAATCTTGTTTAAACACGTCAACCGTTTCTTGGGTAAACATTAACGGAATTCATGATGCTCAAACAATTGAGCGGATTGGAAAAGTGTATGGAATACATCGATTGGTTTTGGAGGATATTCTAAACACCGATCATCGGCCTAAAGTAGAACCGTTTGAGGACTACGTTTTCTTTACCCTTAAAATGATGTGGTATGGCGAAGATGACGAACTGGAAAAAGAACAAATCAGTATAGTTTTTGGCAAGTCTTACGTGCTGTGCTTTCAAGAAAAGAAAGGAGACATCTTTGACCCAATTAGAGAACGAATAAGAACAGATTCTGGGCTTATCAGGAAAAGAGGAAGTGATTATTTGGTGTACCGATTGATTGATTCCGTTGTTGACAATTACTTCGCTATTATTGAACGAATTGAGGAGAAAGTAGAAGATTTGGAGGATGAAATTACTGCCGATACAGATTCTGATCACATGCAGACCATCCAATACTTAAAGCGCCAAATTCTAACACTTAAACGTGCGTTGCTTCCGCTTCGCGAAGCTGTAAGTGGGCTAGAAAAGGGGATTAGTGATTTGGTGGAGCCCGACAATGAAAAATACTTCCGTGATGTGTATGACCATCTTCAGCAAATTGCCGAAAACTTAGAGTCGAACCGAGAGGTTTTATCTGGTTTAATGGATATGCATTTAGCCAATTTGAGCAACAGGATGAATCAAGTGATGAAGGTATTAACGGTAATCGCTTCATTGTTTATTCCACTCACATTTATAGCTGGCATTTATGGAATGAACTTCGATAATATGCCCGAGTTGCATTTCAAGTATGGCTATTTCATGGCTTGGGGTCTGATGATAATCGTATTCATAGGCATGCTCATTTTCTTTAAAAAGAAGAAGTGGTTTTAGGTGGAAATTAGCTTGTTGTAAAGTAAATTTGCCTCCTCACTTAACCCGCTTGTTTTGACACTTTTAAAAGCCTTTCGTTACCTAGCTATTTTAGAAGGTATTAGCTATTTGTTGTTGTTTGTTACAATGCCGCTTAAATACGTGTTAGACATGCCAGAACCTAACTACTTTGTAGGCATGGCACACGGAATGCTCTTTATGGCATACTGTGTATTAGGTTTTGCCTGTGCCATTTATTACAAATGGAAATTTGGCTTTAGCATAATGGTGTTCCTTGCTTCCTTAGTTCCGTTTGGTACGTTTTACCTAGACGCTAAGTATTTAAAGAAATTGGAGGAGGGTTAGATAATACCTAACGGCTAGCGCCTTATTTTTCTCCACACTCTGTTAAACTCAAATTTGCAAAAAGTAATCCTTTTGGGTTTCCAATATCGTAACGTGTTCCTTCAAGTTTAAGGCCGTTCATTCCGCTTGTTTCAACCAATTGTTGCATGGCATCCGTAAGCTGAATTTCGTTGTTCTTGCCTTTTTTGGTTTGCTCAAGCAAGGAGAAAATTGCTGGCTCAAAAACGTAACGTGCGCAAAAGGCTAGGGCAGAGTCTGTTTCGTTTGCGGATGGTTTTTCAATCAACCGATTTGCTTTTAAAAGGTATCCAGAAAGGTTTTGTCCTTCAAAAATGCCATACTTAGAAACCTCGTTTTGTTCTACTTCTTCTAATCCAACAACAGAAACGCCCGTATCGTGATAAGAATCTGTAAGCTGTTTTGTAAACGAATCGCATTCATCGGTTTGCAAAATGCAATCTCCCAGTAAAACCGCAAACGGCTGATTACCAACAGCTTCCTTGGCGCAAAGCACCGCATGACCTAATCCGTTTTGCTCATCTTGATAAACCACCGTAATCTTGGCCAAATCCCAAATACGTTCTAGTTTTTCTAACTCAGCATGATTGCCACTTTTTAGCAATTGGTCGGTTAGCTTTTTGTTGGATTTAAAATAATCTGCAACGGCCTCTTTGCCCTCGCTAAGCACAATTATCACTTCCTCAATTCCTGCTTCAACGGCTTCTCTTACCACGTACTCAATTACTGGTCTCCCGCAAACGGGAAGCAGCTCTTTGGGTACAGCAGATGTAATTGGTAGCATTCTGGTTCCAAACCCAGCGGCAGGAATTACGGCTTTTTTAACCTTCATGGCGAGTAAACGATTTCTGGTAGAAGTATGTTCACTTCTTTAGATTTTAAATCCTTTTTAAGCTTGGAAAGCATCTTTTGGTCTTTATACAAACCAATAATTGCTCCGCCAGAACCACAGAATTTTGCGCTTGCACCAGATTTTCTTGCTAGTTGCACCAACCGAACTTGGTTTGGGTCTAGGTCAACCAACTCATTTCGTAAATCAAAGTTGGCGTTTATACATTCATTCATCTTCTCGAAATCGTCTTTTTCAAGCGCAGCGTTGAAATCTTTAGTTAGCGCTTTCCATGTTTCAACGGCTTCTAAAAGTTTGGTTTCGCCAGCTTCAAAACGCTCGCGTAAGTTAGAATGAGTTACCGCAGAACCTTCTGCCAATGTATTTGAATAGGCAATGTAAACGTTCTTAATTGGTCGCTTTAGTTTCTCATACTTCCCGTGCGGATTTGCATTAAAATGGCTTTGGTCAAAATCCATAAATACAGGAAAGTTATATGCCTGAGCTACGCGATCTTGTAAACCAGCAGGAATGCCTAACTCTTCGGTTTCTACTTGCCAAGCGAGATTGGCCAATAACCAAGGCTCCATTTTAACAGAATACCATAATCCAAGAGCTCTTAAGCATGCAGAGATTATTGCGCTTGAACCTGATAAACCAAGAAGAACAGGAATGTTGGTTGTGTAACTGAGCTTAAAACCTTTATCGTGTAACGGTATATTGTTGCTTTTGCAATGCTGAATAAACACTAAAAGAGTAGCCTTTAGCAATCTTAGCCCACCGTAATAGCCCATAGAACTCACCGATTTTTCAAAGTCATTCAGGTTATCCCAGTTCAAATGGTCAACTAGGCCGGGAAGAACTTCTATTCGGTCGTGTTCGGTTAAAGTTACCTGAGCATTAAAATCGCTAAATACGAAGGCGATAGTCATACCGCCAAACCCATCAGACGGATTACCAATTAATGCTGCTCTTGGGTATGCTATACCAATTGTGCCTTGTGCCATGCCGTAAAAATAATTGAATGTTATAGGGTGAAACTAATCAACGCACCATTTGTTTGAGGTAGTTACATTTGGCAACGCATAAATTATTGAGCATGGGACGTTTTTTTCTTTGGTTAGCGCACTTTCTTTGGTTTAGAATAGGTTCTTGGAAAGTCGTTAGGCCGTTTCCGGTTGATGTCAAAAAAGCTGTTATTGCTGTAGCCCCGCATACGGCTAATGTAGATTTTCCTGTAGGGATTGGAACTTGGTATGAGTCTGGATTTGACGCAAGGTTTATTGCTAAAAAATCACTCTTTGATGGACCAATGGGTTTCATTTT
>JBMYXX010000117.1:0-8466 GCA_049608805.1 Flavobacteriales bacterium
ATGAAATTCGGAACAAAAGCAGTACACGCAGGCGTTGAGCCAGACCCAACTACAGGAGCAATTATGACTCCAATTTATCAGACTTCAACTTACGTTCAGGCTGCGCCTGGAGACCATAAAGGTTATGAGTATTCTAGAACCGGAAACCCAACCAGAAACGCTTTAGAAAACGCGTTGGCCGAATTAGAAAACGGCAAGTACGGTGCTTGTTTTGGTAGCGGATTGGCTGCTTCGGATTGCGTTATGAAAATGCTGAAGCCTGGAGATGAAGTCATCAGCACAAACGATTTATATGGTGGTTCTTACCGTCTTTTTACCAAGATTTTTGAAGGGTTTGGAATCAAGTTTCACTTCGTTCCTATGGGAGATGTTGCTAGCGTAAAGGAAAAGATAAATGCTAACACAAAGCTGATTTGGGTTGAAACTCCAACCAACCCAATGATGAATATTATCGACATTAAAGCAATGTCTGGAGTGGCCAAAGAAGCAGGTGCGCTTTTGGTGGTTGATAATACGTTTGCAACGCCAGCTTTACAGCGTCCGTTAGACCTTGGGGCCGACATTGTAATGCATTCGGTTACCAAATATTTAGGAGGTCATTCTGATGTGGTAATGGGAGCGTTAATTACTGCCGATGCAGACTTGGCTGAACGTATTTATTTCATCCAAAATAGTAGTGGTGCCGTTTGCGGACCGCAAGACAGCTTCTTGGTTTTACGTGGATTGAAAACACTTAACATCAGAATTAAGCAGCATTGCATTAACGGAAAAGAGGTTGCAACGTTCTTGCAAAATCATCCAAAAATTGACAAGGTTTACTGGCCTGGTTTTGAGACGCACCCAAACCATGATGTAGCGAAAGCGCAGATGGATGGATTTGGCGGAATGGTGTCTTTCACACTAAAAGAAAACACGGTAGCTGCCGCAACTAAAGTGCTTTCTGCCACACATCTTTTCGCGCTAGCGGAAAGCCTTGGCGGTGTAGAGTCTTTAATTGGCCACCCAGCAAGTATGACGCACGCAGCTATTCCAAAAGAGGAAAGAGAAAAAACCGGTGTTGTAGATTCTCTCATTCGATTGAGCATTGGAATTGAAGATGCCGAAGATTTGATTGCCGACTTGAAAGCCGCGCTGGGATAATCTAAACGTAGTCTCCACTACGGTTTCTCACTTTTTCGAGAAGTATATTTGTATGTAATCCAAATGAAAATGAAAAAAACTATTCTACTTTTTGCCGCCATTTGCTTGGCAGCCGTTAACGCTAATGCGCAGCAAGCACACTGTGGTTTTGATGAGCATTTAGAGAAAATGTTGGCTAAAGACCCTTCTGGGATTCAGGTAATTAAAGATCGCCAAGCAGTAGCTGCAGAAATTACGCGTAGCAGATTGGCAGGGGAAGCCGAAAGAGCTGGCGGGCCGAGAATCATACCTACCGTTTTTCATGTCATCCACCAAGGTGGAAACGAGAACATTAGCAAGGAGCAGATTGAGGATCAAATTCGTGTTTTGAACGAAGATTTTAGCAGAACCAATGCTGATGCTTCGGAAACAAGAGCTGAATTTTTGGCCGTTGCTGCCAATCCGAACATAGAATTTCGTTTGGCCAAACTAGACCCGGAAGGAAATTGTACCGATGGAATTGTACGTGTTTGGTCGCCATTGACCAACAACGCTACAGATGAAGTTAAGGGCGTGAGCTATTGGGATAGAGATGATTATTTCAATGTTTGGGTGGTTAAGGATATTGATAACGATGGCGAGCCAGGAACCATTCTTGGCTATGCTCAATTTCCAGGATTTGGAAACGCTTTAACAGATGGTGTTGTGGTTAGAGCAGATTACACCGGAAGCATTGGAACTGGTGCTGGTAACGGCAGCAAAGGAAGAACGCTTACGCACGAAGCTGGGCACTGGCTCGGTTTGTTGCACACTTTTCAGGGTGGATGTAACGGTGGTTTCTTTGGAGAAACAATTGCCGATACACCTCCGGTTGCGGCCGCAACTCAAGGCGGTTGCCCGCATAGTGCTAACACATGCAATAACGATTCTCCAGACTTGCCAGATATGGTTGAGAACTACATGGATTACTCTAACGGTTCTTGCCAGAACATCTACACGTTAGGACAAAAAGATGCCTTTGATGGCGTGCTTAATGGGTCTAGGTCTAACCTTATCTCTAGCGGAAACCTGAATGCTACGGGCGTTTTGCTAGGCGAAAATCCTTGTGCACCAATTGCCCGTTTTTCTGCCGAAAACAGAATAGTTTGTGCCGGACAAAACGTAACGTTTGAGGATGGCTCTTACAACGGAACGCCAACCACTTACAATTGGGAGTTAACAGGCGCTACGCCAAGCCAGTCTGGAGATGCAAACCCAACCGTTGTTTACAATGCACCAGGTGTTTATTCTATTACAATGAATGTGAGCAACGCACAAGGAAATGACGCTTACACCGAAACAGATTACATTACCGTGTTGCCAAGCGAGGCTGCTGTTCAGAGCTATTTTAGCTTCGAAGGTTTTGAAGAAACCGATGAAGATTACATCATTCTTTCAGACAATTTTGGAAGCACTTGGGAAGAGACAAATGTGTCTTTTACAGATAGCAAAGGCATTATGCTAAACAACTTTAGCGGTAACCCGCTAGATAGCGAAGATGAGTTTTTACTACCATCTGTTGACCTTACATTAATGAACGACCCAGACCTTTATTTCCGATTATCTTACAAGCAACGTTCTGGTGGTGCAGGAGATAATTTAAGGGTTTATGTTTCAAGAAACTGCGGAGATTCTTGGCAGATTCGTTATCAGAAAACGGGTAGCTCATTGGCAACCGTTTCTGGCACGCAAGGCTCGCCATTTACGCCAAGCTCAGAAGCAGACTGGGAGCTAATAGATGTAAACCTTTCTTCTTACGAAAATGACGAACACGTTATGGTAAAGTTCCGTGGAACTAGCGATGAGGGAAACAACATTTACATAGACGATATTCAGATTTCTGGTCCTCTTGCAGTGGCCGACCAAAGCTTTGGTTTTGAGTTTTCTGTAGGACCAAATCCGGTTGTAGATGAAGCGCAAATAACGTTAGAGGTTGCAAACACGGAGGTTTACCAAGTAACCTTAATGGATGTTGCCGGAAAGCAAATTGCAAGCCTTCACAATGGGCAATTATCTACCGGAAAACACGCGTTTACTGTTTCTAACCAGTTGCTTACAAACGCTGGCGTTTACCTCGTTCAGGTAGATAATGGTTTAGGAAAGCAAGTACAGAAATTGGTGGTTCAGTAACCATAAATAGTTACTCGTTTAAACAACAAAGGCTCGGTTTTCCGGGCCTTTGTTCCTTTTCGGCATTCCTGCATTATCTTATCAAACCAAAACCTGTAACAAATGAAAACTACCATTCCACCATTGTTTCTGTTGCTTTTAATGATTGGCACAGGTTGCCAACAACCTTGTACCAAAATCAGTAAGCAATCAACTTATGCAGGCGACACCATTTACACCTACAAAACGTACCCAAATTGTGCCGATACGTTAACCTACACACAAAGGCAGATTAAGGCAGATTCTAGCGTTGTTTCTGAAGGAGAAATGCTTGACGGAAAAAAGGATGCTTTGTGGGTTTACTACGGCTATTCTAAAAGGGAAGCGGAGTATAAAAATGGGATTGAAATTGTAAAAAGATCTTACGACAAGGAAGGAAGGTTGAGCGAGGAGTCTGTACTTGGAGAAGACTCTCTTTACCTAGAAAAAACCTTTTACGATAACGGCCAAGTAAGATTGGAACGATTCGTCAACTCGGACGGTTTTCTGACGGGTCATGGTTTTGCGTACGACCCTTTAGGACGGAAGGCGGCAGAGGGAGATTTTATCGCAGAGCCTGTATTGCCCGACACTGCCTACGTTGAAAACCCTGAACCACCTTATGATTTACAAATGACCATGATTACCGAAAACGGAGGAAAACATGGTCTTTGGTTGTTTTATGATGGTGAAGGAAATGTAACCGATACTGTAAATTTTGAAATGGGCGTTGCCCAATGGACTGGAGACATTGTAGGAAAATGGGAGTTAGATAGTATCTCAACAACAGATACCTCGTCAATCGGAACAACGCTGTTTGCCGTTGCCATGGCTATGTCTGATATGAAAGGATATGAGTTCACAACTGCTGGTAAATTGAGGAGTTTAGATTCCAGTGGGGCTGCTTCTGACAATGGAGAATTTGCTTGGTCTAAAGACCGCACCACTTTGTATTGGTGGAAAGGCCAAGAGCAAGAAAGCCTCTACGTAAGGAAATTGAACAACCAAATCCTTGAATTGAAGTCCGATAGACCTTCCACTTTGTTCGTTAAAACCCATTTCACAGGCTTATAGCTCTGCTATCTTCGCATCAGAAAAAGACCCATGCGCAAAATCCATCATCTATCTACTTGTGATACGTGCCAACGCATTATCAAAGAACTCGGTTTAAAGGAGAAAGACTTGGAGTTTCAAGACATCAAAGCGGAGAACATTTCTGCTGATGATTTGGATGCCGCCAAGGAAAAGATTGGCTCCTACGAAGCTTTGTTTAGCAAGCGTGCACAGAAGTTTCGCAAACTGGGACTGAATGAAATGAACCTTTCGGAAGCAGATTACCGCGAGCACATTTTGGAGGAATACACATTCCTTAAACGCCCGTTTATTTGGGTTGATGAAGAGCTTTTTGTGGGAAACGCCAAGAAAACCGTTGAAGCTGCGAAGGCTGCGTTAGATGAATAAAACGCTGCTTGCCCATCTGGCATTAATCGGAGCGCAATTGCTTTACGGTGCTAATTACACCATTGCAAAAGAGGCAATGCCAGAATACATCCAGCCATTTGGTTTCGTATTGCTGCGTTGCTTGGGAGCAACAGCACTGTTCTGGTTGGTCGGTCTTTTTATCAAGGAAAAGGTAGATAAGAAAGACATTCCGAAGCTTGTGCTGGGCGGGCTTTTTGGTATAGCCATCAACCAGCTTATGTTCTTTAAAGGTTTGAGTTTAACGCAGCCCATCAATGCTGCGGTTCTCATGATTTCCACACCAATTATGGTACTCATTATGGCGGCCATAATCATCAAAGAGCGCATCACAACTCAAAAGGCAATTGGTATTGGAGTTGGTATGCTGGGAACCCTGATAATCTTGGTGGCAGGAAAGAAACTTTCTTTTAGTTCAGACACATTTCTGGGCGATATTCTCATCTTCATCAACGCCACATCTTATGGGGTTTACTTGGTAATTATTTCTCCAATTATGAGGAAGTATCACCCGATTACGGTTATAAAATGGGTGTTCCTTTTTGGTCTATTTATGGTTGCCCCGTTTGGATACGAGCAGTTTTCAGAAATAGGCTGGAGCACTTTCCCAACACACGTTATTTGGGCTGCCGTTTACGTGGTTATTGGTCTTAGCTTTTTGGCCTATTTGTTCAACGCAGTGGCACTGAAATATGTGAGTCCATCGGTGGTGAGCATCTACATTTACTTGCAGCCAATATTCGCAACGGTGTTCGCTATTTCGTTGGGTAAAGACCAGTTAGATTGGATAAAAATGCTCTCCGCGCTACTAATCTGTGTTGGCGTTTATTTGGTTAGTGCTAAAGCAAAACCAGCGTAGGGGCGTATGGAAATACGCCCGTTTGAATTGTTGCCTGTAACGGGCGTATTTCCATAGGCCCCTACGAGTAAAACTGCCGTGCCCATTTCCGATACAATGCAATCGGGCCATCGCCTTTTGCCAAAGGCGGACGCATGATGTAGGTTTTATTATTCCAAATATCGAAGTCGTCTCTTACGTCCTTTGTGTAACCTTTAAACGCGCCCCAGAGTACCAATTTGGTTAGCAAACTCTTCGGGATTAGTATCGCCAACGGATGAACTTTTCTTGAGCTTTCGATAGGCTTAATTGCGAGGGCGAGTTGTAATTTCAGTTTTCCTTCTACCGTTGGTGTTGGCAAAACAAAGCTCTTTAACGTAAGACCTAGCGCTTCAAGGTTTGTGTCAACGAAAGAATAACCCAGACCGTAAGCGGTAGCTTGAGCAGAGATACGGATTATGCCTGACCTTCCGAGTTCTTTTCCGTTTCTGTCAAAACCATATTTAACCCGGATTACTGGTCCATCAATTTCGGTTTTGCTTTCTTCTCTCACATTGTCATACCCATGAATCCATTCAAAATGGCCTATGTCTGCAATGTTTTCGGTTGTTTCTTGAGGATGGCTGTTGAGTTCATAGGTAACCGTTCTATAGTCTGTCCAACCCTCTAAATCCATATTTGGCAAGAACCAATCTGGTTCAATTCCTTCAGCGTGATGGAAGACAGCAATCAGCCCATTTCGCTCGTCAACATGCCATTGTTTTAGTTTGGCCGTTGGCGGAGGTTTTGTTCCATAACCTGTGGCAGTACACGTTCCTTCACAATCGAAACGAAAGCCGTGAAATGGACATTGAATTTCCTCTCCAAGAATCTCTCCGCCATGCGCAAAATGCGCTCCTAGGTGCGGACAAAAAGCATCGCTTACAGCGGCTTTGCCAGATTCGGTTCGGTACAGCACCAGCTCTTGTCCCACAAAAGTTACTGGTTTGATGTCGCCCTTTTTTAGTTGTTCCGAAAATTCAAGCACGTACCAACCATTTGGAAATGGGTCGAGCTTGGTTTTCTTCGCTGCGGGTGCTTTTACTTGCTCTTCAATCATGTAGATTTTCAATTACTGCAAAGGAAACGTAAAAGGTTGTTCCCAATCCACTTTCCGATATGAATGAAATCTCCCCGTTCACGGATTCAACAATATTTTTTACCATCGCCAGACCTAATCCCATGCCCGATGATTTGGTGGTGAAATTTGGCACAAAAATCTTTTCTCGAAGGTCTTCTGGAATGCCAGAACCGTTGTCCTTTACGGAAGCAATCCAACGGTTTTCTTCTCGCTTCAGCCCAATTGAAATTTTCGGCTCGGTGCCATCAGTAACCGCTTGAATTCCATTTTTGATGAGGTTGTTAAACACACGGAGCAACTGCTCTTTATCTGCTTGAACAGCAGCAGTATTTTCAACCAGAAGGCTTAATTCAATTTGTGCCTCCGAATTGCGATAAAGCTCAGCTGTACTTTCTAACAGCGACTTTAAATCAACTCTTTCGATGTTCGATTTTGGCATTTGCGCAAACGAAGAAAATTCGGTGGCAATGTTTGAAAGGGTGTCAATCTGTTCGATAAGTGTTTTGCTGGTGCGCTCAATCCGTTGATCCAAATCTTCAGCTCCATCGGCCATACTTCGTTGCAACATCTGAATGCTCAACTTCATTGGTGTAAGCGGATTTTTAATCTCGTGAGCCACTTGCTTAGCCATTTCGCGCCAAGCGTTTTCTCGTTCAGACTTGGCCAATAACTCGGCACTTTTTACCAATTCATTCAGCGTTCTGTTGTACTCATCAACCAATTCACCAATCTCATCATTGCTTTCCCATTCAATGCTTCGGTTGGCTTCATCAAGCTTTAGGTTTTTAAGGCTTTCTCTAATAAAACGGAGTGGTTCTGTTATTCGGTTTGAGATAACCAACGCCAACACCACTGATATCAGTATGAGGAAGACATAGATGTTGGTGAGGGCGGCAAGCAACGAGAAAATCTCCTGTTGCAATCCGTATTGCCGCGCGAAATATGGCAAACTCATAAAGGCAACAACCTCCCGCTTTTCGTTGCGGAAAGGAACGTAAGCCGTTAAATAGCTTAGGTTTTCGATGGTTTCTTCCTGAATAAAACTTGTTTTCTGACCAAAACGCATCTCCGTGTAAGCATGCGGTTCCATTACTTCGGCCATCAAGCCTTCGTCATACAACCGCGGACGAGATGTAGCCAGCAGTTTGCCGTCTAACTGATATAGGTTGATGTCTGTAAAAAACACTTTAGAGAACTTAACCAGCAGGGCAGAAAGCATGGCGTGGTCTTCTTCACTGAAAGATTGTCGGTCTCTTAGTTTGTGCTCCATTTCAATAAGAACCGACTTCGATTTCTCGGAAATCATCTCCTCATTTCGGCTGTTGTACTCCCTTACAACATAGAAAACGGTTAGGATGCCAATAAGTAAAAGCGACACGAAAAGCACCGAGCTCATGGCTAGGTTTATTCGGTTTCTGAAACTCCTTCTTTCTAAGATTCCGGTTACTAGCTGGCCGCTAAAAAGTGCAACGACTGCAGCGCAAAACAGATAGAACAAAAACAGGTATGAGAAGGTGGTTAAATAACCCATAAAACCGTTAGCGGTTCTGCTAACCACCACCAATCTATCTTGCACCGGGCGTGCTACTAAATGGCTGTGTTTGTTTTGGTTGATGAAGGTGTATTCGTGCTTAAATTCTGCGTAATCTTTATCTGAAAGGCTGTAAGCAAACTTGCCATGTTGCTCTTCTAATGCACCATTATTGTATATGGCATAGGAGTA
>JBMYXX010000118.1:0-8408 GCA_049608805.1 Flavobacteriales bacterium
AAAACCAAGCAAAGGAAAGAGCTGGCCAATATTGGCTTGCGATAAACAGTACACTAGTTATGATAAACAGTTATTGGCTTGTGATAAACAGTACACTAGTTATGAAAAACAGTTATTGGCTTGTGATAAACAGTACACTAGTTATGATAAACAGTTATTGGCTTGCCGTAAACAGTACACTAGTTATGAAAAACAGTTATTGGCTTGCGATAAACAGTACATCATTTATAGCTAAGACATAGAGGCTAGTGGGACATGGGGTAAAGGCAATGAGTAACAGTGGTTTCTTTTATAAAAACCAAGCAGACAAATAGTGTTAGTGGGCTTGAAATAGCTTGTTTGTCGATTGTGATAAGTTGGTTTGTGGTTATGTTTTTTGTGCTTAGAATGGAATTTGTTATGCTATTTGTGGCACTAAGTTATTGTCATTTACATATTGTTGCTAACTTTAGCGTTAGAAAACATCTAGTACCGCGGTCATTTAAATAATTGCTATGAGCTATTATAAAGCCGTTTTTGACACTGCCAGACCGCTGGCAACCAAAATCCCAGAAGAGTGGGATATTTTTAACAAAATGGCTGGCAATGCCGCATTTGCCAGTCCGCCCATTCCTTACGAAGGATATGAGGCCGCATTAAAAGAACAAGACGATGCCATCCGCAATGCGGAGTTTGGCGGTATTGAGCGGACAAACATTAAACGCTCTAAGGAGCAAGCTGTAGATGAAATTGTAAGACGCTACAGGTCTTACGTAACCACGGTTGCAGATGGAGATACAGATTTAATTCTTAGCTCCGGCTTTAGACATACTAAGCCACGCTCTAGTGCTGGCGCCATGACGCAGGTACTAGCTGTAAGGCACATAAACACTGGTATTTCTGGAGAACTTAAACTAAGATGGAAGCCTCTTGCCAATGTTGGGTTTTACGAAGTAGAGGTAAGGGTTTTAGATGATAAAATAGACCCGAAATCTCCGAGTTTAGAAACTGACTTAGCCAGTGATGATAAGTGGCAAGCCTACAGTGCTAGACCTGCATCTATTGTTATATCTGGTTTAACACCTTTGGTTTATTACGCAGTACGCGTAAGGGCCAACGGGGCAAAAGGATTTGGGCCATTTTCTGAGATAACGGTGGTTCTAATAACCTAGGCTAATTAGCCGTGGTTTCTATCCCTTATTTGCGGTTTTAGATGTTTCTAGCCGCGGCTATTCACCCTGTTTCGTATTACGGAATGGGGTGTTTTTTTGTGTTAGGTGTTAGGTGTTAGGTGTTAGCGACTAGGGACTAGCGGTTAGTGAAAAACGAAAAACGAAGAGATAGGAGATAAGAGAGAAAAGCGAATGTTCGTAACTCACCCCGTCCTTATTTCATTCGGACACCCCTCTCTTTAGAAAGAGAGGGGGTGATTAAGCGAAGCGAAATCGAGGAGAGTTGGTTGAGGTGAAAAGTGATGAGCGAATGGTTATAGCTCAACCTTAATTGTTTTTTAAAATCCCTTTGCAGCTCGTACAGGCAGGCCGTTCTCCTTGCCACCAAAGTTTTGGTCGCCATTGGTGAAATTGACATTCCAAGCCCAATTGGCGTTATACTCTGTAGAACTCCAATAAGAGAATGCAACGAAATCGCCATATCCATTCAAATAAAGGTTCGAATACATTTGGAATAGCTCGTCTTTTGATGGTAAAAACCAGTCGGGCCCTAGGGCAGCACATACTTCAGCGGCAATTCCAGTCGATGTACATCCGGCAACAATGTCTTGTGTGTTTTGGTATCCAGCACCCAAAGCTGTGTTGTCAGCGCCTGCTATTGGAGTTCCTACGCAACCCCAATTGGCGTTAATACTCGTATTTGCAGTAGATGCCACAAGTCCTTCGCAAGTGGTGGTATTCAGGTAGAAGATAAGACCGCCTTGATAAGTTCTACCGTATAGAGAATCTAACGGCCAGCCATTGCCGCCATCGTAAATATCGCAAGGGGTTTCTCCTGCATCTAGTCTTTCTTGTGCTGTTGGGCACGGTCCCCAAGTAGGAACTCCCAAACAGAATGAAAGCGTTTGGCCATGCTCGCCTGGTGTAACGGCCGTCCATGCGCTACCATCCCAGTAATTCATTTCGCCAGGTGCTGTGCCATCTGCAAAGCTACCGTCTGCACCTGTTGCGCCAGTTGCCCCCGTGGCTCCTGTAGCACCAGTGGCTCCATCAGCACCGCTTGGCCCAGTTGCACCTGTTGCGCCATCTGTACCATCAGCACCGCTCGGCCCTGTTGCGCCAGTAACACCATCTGTACCATTCATACCGCTTGGTCCCGTTGCGCCAGTGGCTCCAGTAGGTCCGGTTGCTCCACCAGTACCACTTTCTGCGGCATAGAGGGCGTAGGGCACGCTTAGTAACTGAGACGTACCCATTTCAACGTAGTTAGTGCCGCCTGATGCGTCCATCTCAACTTTTACAAAGTGTGCATTTGTGCCTAAGTCGAACGATAAGTTGACGTACTCGTTTGTACCACCACCGATTTCAATATTGAAAAGCCCAAATGCGTTGGTAGTAGGAGTGTGGGTTTCAATGAGTTGGTCGGTACCAGTTGGGCTTCCGCTGATTAGGCTAATTCGCAAACCAATGGCTTGGTTAGCTAATACATTACCGCCTGCATCTCTAGCAACACCTTGATAATTGAATTTAAATGGTGCTTGCGCGAAGAGTAGGGCGGGGAGTAGTAAAGCGATAAGTGTGGCGGTTGAAAAAAGCTTTTTCATAAAAGAAAAGTTTAAGGTTGTTTCTGTCGAATTAAAGGAAACTCAATACGCTTTGGCTTATATGTGGTTCTGTGATCGTGTTATTAGTACTAGACAGTTGCTTGGTTGGTAGAGGAGTTTTCAACGGCCGTTTTTCGCCAATCGGCCGAAAAAAACACATCATGACCTTCCATGTTTGGGCCAACTTGAATCCAATCTTCTCAAAGCAAACTATTCGAGGAAGAATGAAATCTGCGGCAAGGTACCCTTTTTGTTAATCAGCCAAATAATGGGGTGATTTTGAGGGTGATAGAATAAAAAAAAGCCCACGAAACTGGCGGGCTTTTTAATGATAGTTTTTATCAATCTCCAATGTAATAACCAGAGAAGCTTCTATTTTTTATGGTTACTGGCGTAGTGGAACTTATGCTCCTGAGGTATACGGTAACCCGATCACCTGCAGATAAATACTTAACCTCCGAGTGAGATATGCTTATCTCAACCCCTGTGCTGCTTAGTGCTCTTGGGTTAAGTACAATTTCTTGTGCGGGAGAGCCAGAGCCATTTACGTCAAAACCTATCCACATGGTATCATCAGCACCGTCTCCTTCAGAAAAACTAACCGTGGTTGTCATAAAATACAACCCATTTCTTGGAACTACGAATGCATCTACAACATCATTGAATACACTACCGTGGTCAGTAACTTGAGAAAAGCTTAGATTAGTTGTTGTGCCAAATGTTGAAATAGCACTGGTTTCTGTATCTGAGAAGGACGAAAACGCGATTCCTTCATTAAAATGGGTCCCTGTTGATTCAATATTTCCGTCAGTTTTTACATCGCCATTAACCTCCAGCTTCGCATTAGGAGTCGTTGTTCCAATACCAATGTTGCCATCACTAACAATGCTCAGTTTGGTGTCGCCATCATGTCTAAAATCTAACCTACCATCACCTTCTGTATTGATAATGGCGTTATCACCATCATGAGAAATCTCCAAAAACTCATTTTCATTTTGAGCCATTGCAGCTCTAATTGTACCTACCACAGAGAACTCAGAATCGGGATTATCAGTTCCAACACCTACATTTCCGTCAAACGAGTTGTAAGTCGTTTCGTTCGCAGCATCATACGTCCATGGGCCGTAATCAATGGTTCCTACCAGACTATCTCCACCGGCAGGTGAATTAATGCCTGGTACTGCATAATTGTATTCGGGTTGGTATACACCTTCACAGTATTCATAAAGTTTTCCATTTGTACGAAGAACATACGGTTTGTCATTTAGCACAAACGCACTGGTTGCAGTTGTGCTGAAAGATGTGCTTTCGTAAACCGAATTCTCCCAGCTATCGGTGACAGGGTTATACGCCACAGGTGGAGTTAAAACAATTCCTTTACCGGCAACTACAATCGAAGGTTTGCCGACTAAATTTTCATTGAAGTTGGCTTTTTGAGTCCATGAATCGGTAGTTGGGTTGTAAGCCCAACAATGATTAAAGTACTCGGGGATATTATTTCTTCCTCCAACGATGTACGCTATTCCATCAATTACGAATGAAGTTGAACCGTACCTAACATTTGAAGGAAGGCTGGTCTTTTGAGTCCATGAATCTCCTATGGGGTCGTACTCCCACAGATCATTAAAAGATGTTGAACCATTTACCCCTGTGCACACATAACCTTTGCCATTAATAGCAAAGCCAACGGCCTCACGTCTTGCCCCTCCTGGGAATGTGGCCTTTGCAGTCCATGAGTTCCCAACAGGGTCGTATTCCCATAGCTCGTCTGTGAAATTTCCACCGTTTGTTGAACCAGTAGCTACGTACGCTTTTCCATTTATTACAAACGACACTGAATTGGCTCTCCCGTCTGTATAGTTAGGAGAAGAACCCATAACTGAGTAGTTCACAGTAAAGCTGTTGCTTGTAGGGTCATACCTGTCGAAACTGATAGTTCGGAAACTACCTGAAAAACCGGTGCCTACATAGGCGTAGCCATCTATAACAAATGAAACAGCCGAATTTCGTTCTTGAGCGTCTGAGTTGATGTTTACCCATTCGTTTTCGCAGATTGTTACCGAATCAAGGCCATTGTAAGCAAGTCCACTTTGTACACCATTTGTAGTACCACAGTTCTTAACCCAATCTTCCCCATTGTAATAGTCTATACAACCATCATCGGTATTGTAAACCACTAAACCAGTGGCAGGAGAAGAAATGGAATCTCGTTGTTCTGTCGATAGTCTTGGTGGTAGAAATCCTTTGTGGGTGGTGCTTAGTTCCAAAATGGCACTTGAGTCTGGCATTGTGGTTCCCATTCCAATTCTACCATCAAGGGCAATTACTGTAGAGTTGATCAAAGATGTATCTGAGTCATCAAACTTGGCCAGGTAGTTCTCTGTGCCAAGTGCTGTTACGCCTGGACCGGTTGCGCCAGTTGCACCTGTAGCTCCTGTAGGTCCGGTAGCACCGTCAGCGCCATCCTGACCGTTTTGACCATTCTGCCCAGTCAATCCTGTTGGCCCCTGTGCACCAGTAGCACCTTGTATTCCTTGGGCACCCGTTTGGCCCTGAGGTCCTGTTGGTCCTTGCGGGCCAGTGGTACCGTCTGCACCGTCCTGACCGTTTTGACCATTCTGGCCGGTCAATCCTGTTGGACCTGTAACACCAGCAGCCCCTGTCGGGCCAGTAATACCTTGAATACCCTGTGGTCCTGTTGGGCCAGTAGGACCACTCGTACCACTTTCTGCAGCATAAATCGCATACGGAACGCTCAACAATTGAGAAGAGCCCATAAGTGCGTAGTTGGTACCACCAGCAGCGTCCATTTCCACTTTGATGTAATGGGAGTCTGACCCTAGATTGATATTTATGTTAGCATACACATTAGTTCCTTCACCAATTACAATATTGAAGAGGCCAAAATCATTAGTGGTAGGTGTGTGCGTTTCTATAAGTTGGTCCGTTCCTGTAGGACTTCCGCTAATAATGCTAATTCGTAAGCCAACAGTTTGGTTGGCAAGTAGGTTGCCACTTGCGTCTCTCGCAACACCTTGGTAGTTGAATTTAAATGGCGCTTGGGCGAAGAGTAATGAAGGAACCATTAAGCAAATGGTAAATAGAACCGATAATGTGTATTTCATAGGTTGCTTTTAGTGGTGGTGTAGAATGGTTAGAGCTGTGCTTCTCAGTTTTAGATTAACTATTGGTTATATGGAATTTGGGTTAAAAACCTCTTATGGCACGTACATCTACAACAGCAGATTTACTCGCGGGAGCTTGTGAGTTTTCTTGAAACGAAACAATCATGGCATGACTATCTAACACCTCGGTGGATGACCAATAGCCATCCGTAACAAGAATCCCCGCTATTTCCGTAGCTCCACCTAAAGTAGAAAGGGTTTTGTTTACGTCAAACACATTGGCAGATAATAAGCTGAGCTCTGAAGAAGATGGTAGATACCAGTCTTCAAACCCATCGTTAGAATAAGAATTGCAAATACCAGCAGCGTCTGTGGCGCTTCCTCCATTGCTTAAAATAGAAGCAGTATTTCCTGCGCCATTCCATAAACTCTCACAGTTTGGAACGTCTATGCCTTCAACACCCCATGCTGCAGAGCCAGCATCGTTTGGGGCTACAATAAGTCCGTGCTCTTCTCCGAGCGCATCGCGGTAAACATGGTAAACCACGCCACCTTCAAATGCTTCTCCAACGTAATGTTCAAAACCT
This sequence comes from Flavobacteriales bacterium, assembly GCA_049608805.1. Taxonomy (GTDB): domain Bacteria; phylum Bacteroidota; class Bacteroidia; order UBA10329; family UBA10329; genus UBA10329. The sequence continues at coordinate 6,468 of JBMYXX010000118.1, forward strand.
GGATTGTTCAAAACGCTCTCCGCAGTTTCGGCATGAATAGCGTATGGAACAGACAGTAGCTGAGATGTTCCCATAGTTAAGTAGTTGGTGCCACCAGAGGCATCCATTTCCACTTTTAAAAAGTGCGAGGATGTTGCAATACTGAAAGCTGCATTTACAAAGACATTGGTTCCCTCGCCAATAATTACGTTAAACAAGCCGAAATCGTTAGTCGTAGTAGAATGTGTTTCAATAAGCTCATTGGTTCCGGTTGGAGATCCGCTCAAAATCGTGAAACGTAAGCCAATGTTCTGATTGGCCAGCAGGTTACCACTTGCGTCTCTGGCAACGCCTTGGTAATTGAACTTTCCCGGTGCTTGCGCGAAGACTAATGAAGGAACCATTAGGCAAATGGCAAATAGAACGGATAATACGTGTTTCATAGGTTAGGTTTAACGTTGGTGTTTTTTCAATAGCTCAACTTCTTTTCTAAGCTGTTGAATAAGTTCGTTCTGTTCCTTCACTGAGTTGATAAGCATATACATCATGGCAGAGTTATCTACATCATAATACTCTTTGCCTTCCATTTTAAAGGAGCCCACCATGTAAGGTGCTACTTCTTTTAGTTCTTGAGCTATAACGCCAATGTGTTCTTTCTTGGTGTCTGTTTTTGCAAGCTCATTGTATTGGTACTTAACAGGGTTGATAGAAAGCAATTGTTCTAGACCATCTGTGTAAGGCGTAATGTTTTGTTTTAAGCGCCTGTCTGAGAAAGCGGTCCAAGAACCACCGCCCGGTTTATTGGCAGTACCATTAACAGATAGTTTTGCCGTTGGAGAAGCGGTACCAATACCAACATCGGAATCTGTAATATGTACCACATCATTTCCTGCTCCTCCAAGTTTAAGTGTGGCTAAGCCTCCCATCATGTTTATGCGCGCAGTACCTGCACCTGCACCTGCATCAGAAACAGCGAACTTAAGGTTGTGAGTTCCATCACCAATCATAAAGTCTCCGTTGGTGGAGTTCAAATCCCAGTTACCAGAGCTTACATGCAGTTTTGTAAGCGGGTTGCTAACATCAATACCCGTGTTTCCATTCTTAAGAACTACCATCGCATCAGAAGTAGGATTGCCACCACTTCCTGTGCCGTTACCAATAACAAAAAGCCTATCGCTAGCATCCCAAAGGACTAAGTCGGCTGGCGTGTATTCGGTATTGAATCGCCCGATGGCAATTTCCCAAGGGGATGGAGCGGTTACGAAGGCACCCATTGCAATTGAACCATTACCTGTGGCTTCCGAATAGTAACCTAGTGCCGTGGAGTAGGAGCCCGAAGCCAAGGTCTGATAGCCCATTGCCGTGGATTGGTCGCCAGAGGCTAGGGTATTGAAGCCCATTGCCGTAGAGGATGAACCTGTGGCTTCTGAAGAGGAACCCATAGCTGTTGATGAATAACCTGAGGCTTTATTGTTGAATCCAAATGAGGTTGAATGGTCTCCTAAATTTCCAGAATCCCAATCAGCCCCAGAGGCTCGACCTGCTCTAAACGCTCCTTTTGTTTTATCAAAAAACAATCTGTTATCATGATCTACATCACCATCATCATCTAATTGCGGTGAACCAAATACGAAGTTATCTGTGGCGTACGCACCGTTCTCGTTAGAAGTAACACCTAATGTGTTTGCAAAGATGCTAGAACCAGCATCTCCGCTTGTTTCTGCATACAGTGCATAGGGCACAGCTAGTAACTGAGATGTGCCCATAGATTGATAGTTGGTGCCACCTGTTATGTCTAGGCTTATTTCATAGAAGTATGGGCCCGCAGACCAATCTATTCCCGATAAGGTGCCCACTTGAGCAGAACCGTTGCCAATGGCAATATTGAAAAGCCCGAAGGAATTGGTGCTTGTGGCATGTGTTTCTGTAAAAACAATTGTACCTGTTGCGGTAGTCTTGTGT
>JBMYXX010000119.1:0-8314 GCA_049608805.1 Flavobacteriales bacterium
TTTCTTGAGCAACAACTAAGTTGAAGCTTATAAGAACCAATAGAACGGTGAATAAATTTCTCATTTGGTTTGGTGTGTTTACAAACGCAAAAATATACGGCTAGTTGGGGTTAAATGTTTGGAAGGATACACACGCACAAAAAGAAAACCCCGAACTGCTTGCGCTGCTCGGGGCTTAACCTTGTTAACCAATTACCCTCTTACCAAGGGTATTTGTTCTCGTCAATAATCACTTTAGCGATTCTTCTACGTGCATCTTTTGAGTTGTAGATGTCCGTTTTTGTGAATCGTTTTAGGCCAAGAACCATCATTTTCAACTCATCGCCATCAGCGAAAGAAGCAATAGCATCTTTACCCCATTTTGCCATGTTATCAGCAGTATCGTTGATGTAAACACGAACCATGTCGATTTCTCTTGCGGCAGCTTCTTCACCTTTAGTGCTTGCAATTTTCTCAGCACGCAGTAGTGCAGATTCTGCTGTGTAGATTCCGATAAGCATATCGGCAACGTTCATTAGCACTTCTTGCTCTTTTGCCAAGCTCATAGCCAATTTCTGAACGGCAGAACCAGCAACCATTAAAGCAGCTTTCTTGAAGTTCTTCAAGTAGCCTTTTTCCTTTCCGAAAAGTGAATCGTCAGCTTCTCCCAATTCTGGAATGCTCATCAATTCGCCAGCAACTTTTTGCGCTGGTCCCATAAGGTCCATCTCGCCTTTCAAACCTTTTTGCAACAGCATGTTTACCGTCAGCATTCGGTTGATTTCGTTGGTTCCTTCAAAAATTCTGTTGATACGAGCATCACGGTAAGCACGTTCAACTGGTGCTTCTGCACTAAAGCCCATTCCACCATAAATCTGAACTGCTTCATCCACAGCGTAATCAACAGCTTCAGAACCAAATACTTTCAGAATGGCACACTCCACAGCGTAAGATGCAACACCTTTCAGTTTAGCTTCTTCAGGAGCCATTCCGCCAGCAATAAAACTGTCGATACAGTTTTCGATGTCTTGTCCAGCTCGGTAAGTTGCTGTTTCGTTAACCCAAGTAAGAATGGCTTGTTGCGCCAACTTGTGCTGAATTGCACCGTACTTAGAAATTGGACGACCAAACTGCTCACGCTCGTTGGCGTAATTCACAGATTGAGTAACGCATTGCTTTCCACCACCGATACCGGCAGCGCCAAGCTTAATACGACCAATGTTCAAAATGTTTACCGCAATCTTGAATCCGTTTCCTCTTTCAGAAAGTAAATTCTCAACAGGAACTTTTACGTTATTGAAGAAAACCTGACGGGTAGAAGAACCTTTGATACCAAGTTTTTTCTCCTCAGCGTTTAGGCTCAATCCTTCAGAATCTCCATCCACGATAAACGCAGTAAGGTTTTTGTCGTCATCAATCTTAGCGAATACTGTGAATACATCTGCAAAACCTGCATTGGTAATCCACATTTTCTGTCCGTTGAGGATGTAATGTTTTCCATCTTCAGAAAGAACAGCTTTTGTTTTTCCAGAGTTGGCATCAGATCCAGAACTTGGCTCAGTCAATGCGTAAGCAGCTTTCAATTCTCCCGAAGCCAAACCTGGCAGGTAACGCGCATGCTGGTCTGCGTTTCCGTAGTACTGAATTGGCAATGTTCCAATTCCTGTATGTGCTGAAATAGCTACAGAGAACGAGTGTCCAGAACCAGTTGCTTCAGCTACTAAGCAGCTCGTGTTAAAGCTTGCGCCCATTCCACCAAATTCTTCAGGAACTGTGATGGCCAACAAGCCAAGCTCACCTGCTTTGTCCATCAAACCTTTCATTAGACCTTCTTCCATAGAGTCAATTCGGTCTAAGTTTGGAGTTACTTCTTGCGCGATAAAATCACGACAAGTTTGAGCAATCATTTGCTGCTCTTCAGACCATTCTTCTGGTGTGAAGATGTCTTGGCAATCTGTTTCTCTAATCAGCCACTCTCCACCTTGAAGAGCCTTTTTTTCTGCTGTTTCCATTATAATATTGATTTGATTATTTGATAATTAGTCAATTTGATGATGAACCGACTTGATTAGCGAATTATCGCGTCATCAAATCATCTCATCATCAAATCAGTTTTACATCATTTCGAAGATTCCTGCAGCACCTTGTCCAGTTCCCACACACATGGTTACCATGCCGTACTTGCCGCCAGTTTTCTTCAATTCGTTTAGTGCTTGAACCGTCAGTTTTCCACCAGTACAACCTAGCGGGTGACCCAATGCAATTGCTCCACCGTTTACGTTCACTTTAGACTCATCCAATCCTAGCGTTCTACAAACTGCAAGTGATTGAGAAGCAAATGCTTCGTTTAGCTCGATGATGTCCATTTGGTCTTGCTGCAAACCAGCTTGCTTCAATGCTGCTGGAATAGCTGTGATAGGACCAACACCCATTTCGCGCGGCTCCAAACCTGTAACTGCGTAGGAAACAACTCTAGCAATTGGTTCAACACCAAGTTCCTTCAATTTCTTTTCAGAAACCACCATTACAAAGGCAGCACCATCAGAAGTTTGTGAAGAGTTACCAGCAGTTACTGTTCCGCCAGTTTTAAATACAGCGCGAAGCTTTGAAAGTGCTTCAACGTTTGATCCTTTGCGTGGACCTTCATCCGTATCAACTACGAAAGAACGCTCTTGACGCTTTTCATTTGCATCCAAATAAACCTCGTTTACAGTAATTGGAACGATGTCGTCTTTGAATCTTCCGCTTGCAATAGCAGCCAAAGCTCTATCGTGAGATCGCACAGAGAAAATATCTTGATCCTCACGGCTGATGTTGTACTTCTCGGCAACTTCTTCAGCAGTTAATCCCATTCCCCAGTACCAATCTGAGTGATGCTTTGCAACCTCAACGTTTGGAGTAACAGTCCATCCACCAAAAGGCATTGGACTCATGGCTTCAACACCACCAGCAATAATGCAATCGGCCATTCCAGCATTAATTTTTGCTGCTGCCATTGCAATAGTTTCCAAACCTGAAGAGCAATATCTGTTTACAGTAACTCCTGGAACTTTCACGGTATCCAATCCCATCAAGGAAATCATTCTACCGATGTTCAGTCCGAGTTCTGCTTCAGGTGTTGCACAACCAGCAATTACATCGTCAATTGTGTCTTTATCCAAATTGGGTACAGATGCTACCAAATGCTTGATAACGTCTGCGGCAATATCATCAGGACGGGTGAATTTGAAAACTCCCCTTGGCGCCTTACCCACGGCTGACCTATAACCTGCAACTATATATGCGTCCATTTATTTAATGTTTATCGTTTGATTCTTTTGTTCTTCTTGTCTTTTTAGTTCCTCAATTGAAACTCCATTCTTGGCCACAAGAACTCCCAACTCGTAGGTATAGGTTGATTTAAGGTCGCCTTGCGAAGTGTAAAACTTCCAGTCGCCTTCCTTTTTTCCTCGATTGTAGTTGCCCTCTGACCTAATCTCGCCTGTGTTATGGTAGTAGTTAACCCAGTACCCAGAACGTCTATTGCGGTCGTAACCGCCTTCGCTTTTTGCTGCTCCGGTGTAATAGAATTTACGGTACTCACCATGTTTTTTGCCATCGAAATACTCGGCTTGTTCCATAAGCTCACCCGTGTGTGGGTAGTAGCGGCTAGACATTCCGTGTTTTTTATCGTTCTGATATTCGATTTCTGCAATGAGCAGACGAGAGGCTGAGTAGAGCTTCCAAAGTCCTTGCTTACGGTCAAATGCATCCCGCACATTTTTGTGCTTGTCTTTCCGTGGAGAATACTTAGGCCGTTTTGAAGACTGGCCGAAGAGTACCAACGGAGCTGCGAACAGCAGAAATATGAGAATGAATTTGACACGTAGCTTAGACATTGAGTTTCCCTTGTTATTCAAAGGAAAGGATCAGTTTCTTAATGGTCTTCCAGTGGTTACAAGACTCTGCATCCTTTCCATAGACTTTTTGGTCATGGCTAGTTTTAAGAATGCTTTCCGCTCTAAACCAAGCAAGTATTGCTCTGAAACCTTAGTTGCTGCTGAAAGGTCGCCTCCTGCCAAAACGTAACCAAACTCTTCAGAAATAATCCTGTCGTGTTCAGAAATGTATTTGGCACTTTCCATGCTCCTAGCACCTGCAACGAAAATTCCGAGGCCTTTCTTGCCCAGAACCTTAATATCTGTTCTTTCAACTGGCTGAGAATAACCTTGCTCGTGTAATTCTAGAACGGCACGTTTTGCTCTTGCAATACGTCTTTCAGAACTCACACAAACCTCATCAATTCCCTTACGGAAGATGCCCAGCTCGAATGCTTCTTCAGCTGATGTTGCAACCTTAGCCATACCAACAGTTAAGAATCGTTCTCTCAAAGCTGGAAGCTCCAAGTTTTCCTTTTGGAAATCGTCTGAAGCTCTCAAAGCCATTTCTTTCGAACCAGCTCCGGCTGGAATTACTCCCGCTCCAAATTCAACCAATCCGATGTAAGTCTCTGCTGCTGCAACGACTTTATCGGAGTGTAGGCAGATTTCGCAACCGCCACCCAAAGCCATGCCGTGTGGTGCAGAAACAACTGGAATTGACGAGTAACGAATTCTCATTACCGTGTCTTGGAATGCTTTTACAGCCATATCCAATTCTTCCACTTCTTGCTGTGCAGCAAGCATGAAAATCATTCCCAAGTTTGCTCCAGCGGAGAAGTTCTCTCCATTGTTTGCAATGGTAATTCCTTTCCATTTTGCATCGCCTTCGGCAAGGTCTATGGCTTTGTTAATTCCTTGAAGAATTTCGCTTCCGATGGTGTTCATCTTCGTGTGGAATTCCAAGTTTAGAACGCCATCGCCTATATCAAATAGAGTCGCTCCGCTATTGCTCCAAACTACGTTGGTTTCGCGAAGATTATCAAGGATGATTAAGTCCTCTGTTCCAGCAACAACTTTGTAAGACTTAGAAGGAATGTCGTAGTACATTTTCTTTCCGTCTTGTACAGAATAGAATGTATTGCAACCTGCCTCAAGCATGTCGTAAACCCACTGAGCAGGCTTCTTTCCGGCTTCCTCCATCAGTTTTGCAGTTTCGGCAACACCCAATGCATCCCAAGTAGCGAATGGTCCTAACTGCCAGCCAAAGCCAGCACCCAAAGCATCATCGATCTTGTAAAGATCATCCGTGATCTCAGGAATTCTGTTCGATACATATTGGAACAATCCGTAGAACGCTTTTCTGTAGAATTCACCCGCTTTATCAGTTCCGCTAGCTAGAATTTTCATTCTTGCACGAAGATTGTCTTCTGCTTTAGCGGCTTTCAATGTTGGGAAATTCACCTTCTCAGGAACTTGATATTCCATCGTTTTCAGGTTCAATTCCTTGATGACTTTCTTGCCATCAACCTTGTCTTTCTTGAAGAACCCTTGACCAGATTTTGAACCTAACCAGCCATTCTCAGTCATTTTAGCGATGTAGCTTGGCATCTCGAAAGTTGCTCTTGCTTCATCATCTGGGCAGTTAGCTTTCAATCCGCCAGCAACAAGTACCAACGTATCCAATCCAACTACATCACAAGTTCTGAATGTTGCAGACTTCGCTCGACCTAAAATTGGTCCAGTCATCTTGTCAACTTCAGTAACTGTAAGGTCCATTTCCTCTACCAAGTGGAAAAGAGCCTGAATACTTGCAACACCAACTCTGTTGGCGATAAATGCAGGCGTATCCTTACAAAGCACCATTGTCTTTCCGAGGAAACGGTCACCGTAATCCATTAGGAAATCAACAACTTCTTGGTCTGTTTTAGCTGTTGGAATAATCTCCAACAATTTCAGGTAACGTGGTGGGTTAAAGAAGTGCGTTCCGCAGAAATGCTTCTGGAAATCTTCGCTTCTTCCTTCCAACATTTGGTTGATAGGAATACCAGAGGTGTTAGATGTGATAAGCGTTCCTGGTTTGCGGTATTTCTCCACATTCTCAAACACTTGCTTCTTAATGTCCAAACGCTCAATTACAACCTCAATGGTCCAATCGCAATCTGCAATTTTCGCCATGTCATCGGTAAAGTTTCCGGTAGTAATTCTACTAGCGAAAGACTTCTTGTAAAGTGGATTTGGGTTTGATTTGATGGCGAATGCCAACGCATCGTTCACAATTCTGTTTCTCACTGCAGGATGCTCAGTTGTTAAACCTTTAGCCGCTTCCTTCTCGTTTGGTTCTCTTGGTACGATGTCTAGAAGGAGTACTTCCAATCCGACATTCGCAAAATGACACGCAATCCGCGAGCCCATCACTCCAGAACCAAGTACTGCTACTTTTTTAATAGTTCTCTTCATGTTATTTATTGTTGACTTATTCCGTTAATATTCACTTTATCATATATCGACTTTTTGTCGATGATTTCGTTAATGTTGTTGGCAACCTCAAAGTAGATGTCAAGCTTTTCAGAAGGAACAATTTCCCTGACAGCTTTATTGAAAGCAACTACTCCAATTTTCGCCAATTCGCGTTTTTTCTTTCCCTCTTCTGTTAAGAAAATCCGCATTACACGTCCATCCGTTGGGTCTGCTTGGCGATACAGATAACCTTTATCCTCCATGCTTTTAAGCATTCGTGTAAGACTGCGAGGTTCCATTCCTAAGGCTGGTGCAATCTTGGTGGCTGGCGACCCATTTTCTAAATCGATATTCAGTAAAACGAACCCAGATGCTGCGCTTACATCATGCTCAGCTCCAGTTGTGTTGTACAGTCGGGAGATGGCATGCCATGTGGTTTTTGTGCAAAAACACACACTTTCTTCAGGACGTAAATGACGCTTTTTTGACATCGGGGTTCGAATGTATAAAAATATGATGCATGCATAACAAATGTTGAAAAGTATTATGCATGCATACGTTTTCTAGTTGACAAAAACGGAATTGAAACCACTTGACAAATTGTAAGAAGTTCAGCCATAATTTATAGAACGGTGTTTCAGTAGAGATACATTTGTCGTCATGTCTAATTCATCAGATAGTCAGCAACATTATCTAGAACTGCTTAGCAGATTTAGTGCAGACCTAATTGGTAAGACTAAGGTTGAGGACGTGCTTTGGTGCATTACAGAAAACGCCATTGCCGAATTGGGTTTCGAAGATTGCGTGGTGTATTTGTTGAGTGAATCAGGAGAATACCTTATTCAAAAGGCGGCTTACGGCCCTAAAAAAGGCGAGAAACAAGAGGTGGTTGAGCCTATTAAAATTGAAGTAGGGACTGGGGTTGTTGGCCATGTTGCCAAAACTGGCGTGGCCGAAATTGTGAAAGATTGCTCTTTGGACCCTCGGTATATAGAGGATGATGCAGTTAGGAATTCAGAAATAACGGTACCCATACTTAAGGATGGTCAGGTTATCGGTATAATAGATTCTGAGCACAGTCAAACCGGATATTACACCGAAGAACATTTGTCTGTTTTACGTGCTATTGCAGAAATAGCAACCATCAGACTAACTCAAATTAAGTTTACTTCTTCTGTTGTTAGAGACAAAGAGTTGCTTGCCGAAGAGGTTGCAGAAACAAAAGAAGAATTGCAGATGGCCATGCGCCAATTGCAAAAGAGTAACGACCAGTTGGAGGTGATGGTTGAAGAGAAAAACCATCTGCTAAGAGAGTTGCACCATCGGGTCAAGAACCAAATGCAGATGATGCATAGCCTCATTAATCTTCAGTCTAGCGAAGCAAGTACAGATTTGGTGCACCAAAATCTACTCACTTGTATGAATAGAGTAAGATGCATGGGCTTGGTTTACCAAATGGCAGAAGGACTAACCATTGATATTGGCTTGTACCTGAGAACGTTGAATGAAGAACTTCATTCCAATCATGGATTTTATCCAGCTTCTGAATTGAAAATTGAAGTGAACAAAACTGAAATCAGCACAGAGAAAGCAATCTTACTCGGATTTATTCTTGTCGATTTATTTTCAACTGGTATCGAAGGTTTCGAAGACGTGGTGAGTCCAAGAGCAGCTGTGATTATAGATGTAAATGAACAATGCCACATTCAGTTCCAGTCAAATTGGTGGGCTTTTGAAAAGGTAGGAGAGCTTACCGAAGTGTTTATTCAGCAAATTGGCGCAGAGCGGATTGAGTCTGAAACTGGGTTGCACATGGTCTGCGAAATCTAATCCCTATAAAATTCTCGGTTTCGGAATTTGGCTGAAGTCCCTTTCCGCCTGGCTCTGGTTGTTAATTTAGAGCCCACAAGATTTATGAGCATGAAAGTTGAAGCGAATTCGGTAGAAGATTATTTCGAGAATATTCCTGAGGAAAGACAAACGGCAATGAAAAAGCTGTGGAAGGTTGTCTCTGAAAA
>JBMYXX010000120.1:0-8232 GCA_049608805.1 Flavobacteriales bacterium
AACTAAGGTCTAGTGCTGCCTGATAGGCCTTTTGAAAGTCAGAGGCCGCAGAACTCACATCCTCAAGAGAAGGACTTGGAGTTGTGAAAAACGGGTTACCTTCCATACCGGTAACAATTTCGCCAGTCCGGGCAATTTTTTGGGAAAAACACCATGGGCTAGAGAAAAAGTTGAGGATCTTTACTTGGAAATGAAGCAAGAGTAAGGAAGTCAGTAGATTCTTTAAATGGCTTTTGTACTTTTTGTAATTTGCTCATCAACCTAAAACCTAACTCTCTTGAAACGAATTCTTCTATCTATTTTCCTCTTTGCGCTCACACTCCCTTTATCGCTTTTTGCGCAGTCACCAGAAATGTTCAATTACCAAGGCGTTGCTCGCGATAATGGCGGAAATGTTTTGGCCAATCAAAATATTGGGCTTCAGCTAAGTGTGTTAAGTGGTTCCATCTCTGGAGCAGTCGAATACATTGAAAGACACAATACAACCACAAACGCTTTTGGCCTTTTTAACGTGAGTGTTGGAGGTGGTGCAGTTCAGTCTGGTGTATTTACCGATGTTGACTGGGCAGGTAATTCGCATTTTATCAGAGTTGAGATGGATGCAAGTGGAGGAGCTAGCTACACCCTTATGGGAGCTTCGCAATTACTATCTGTTCCTTACGCGCTCTCTTCAGGAGATAACCGATGGAGCGAAAACGGCTCAGACATTTATAGCTCAAATACAGGAAACGTTGGAATTGGGGTCAATTCTCCTGGAGCAAAGCTAGAGGTAGCCGGACAGGTTAAGATTACAGGCGGCTCGCCCGGAACTGATAAAGTGCTTACAAGCGGAGCTGATGGATTGGCAACATGGGAAGCAGTTGAACCAGAATTGCCTTCAAATCCAAATACTGGAGATATGGTTTACTATAATGGTTCGGACTGGCAATTGGTTCCGGTTGGCCAGCATGGACAATACCTACGACTATCCGAAACACTTGTGCCAACATGGGATGGGAATCCAACCCCAGCACCGGTAACGGTTATATCGCCAGAAACTGGAAAAGTATGGATGGACCGAAACTTGGGAGCGTCTCAAGTAGCCACAAGCCTTTATGATGCAGATGCAATTGGAGACTACTACCAGTGGGGAAGAGATACTGATGGACATGAGCAAGTTGGCAGTGCTACAACTACAACAAGAAGCGCAACAAATACCCCGGGACATGGAGATTTAATTACTCATGCTGCTCAGCCTAACGATTGGCGACTAACCAATAACAATAATCTATGGCAAGGTGTTAATGGAATTAACAACCCTTGTCCATTAGGGTTTCGAGTTCCAACCAAAGCAGAATGGGATGCAGAAATATCTGCATTTGTACCTAATGAATCTGGAGGGTTCGATTCATTTCTTAAACTCCCGAGTGGGGGATACAGAAACGCGTATTCCACCGGTGATCTCACGGATGGGTCGAATCCTTATTATTGGACTTCAACCACAAATGGGAGCAGTGTTTATTGGATGCGTCCCTTGCTATTTCCCACATCTTGGGTAACTGAATCTTGGGAGTATAGAGCGGCTGGAGTTTGCGTTCGCTGTATTCAGGATTAACGAAGGCTACAAAGCCTTCAACTCACTAACCAACTCCGTTAACACCTTCTTAGAATCGCCAAAGAGCATACTGGTCTTGTCACGGTAGAAAAGGTCGTTATCAATACCAGCGTAGCCAACATTCATAGACCGTTTGTTTACCACAGTGTGTGCGGCATATTCTACATCTAAAATTGGCATTCCGAAAATAGATTGGTACTGACGAATCACTCCTCAACCCAACCCCTCGGGTTTTCCAGAAAATCATTCCTAAAATCCGTTAGAACACGGTCCATTTCTTGCACTTTTTCTTGGTTGCCTGCAGAAAGGTTGTACGATTCGTGAGGACTGTCTGCCAAGTTGTAGAGTTTAGGCCAATTGTCTAAACGGTTAATGGCCGTATCGCTGTTTGCGGGAGAGTATTTAGATACAAACTCCTTGGTAACGTAGTTTGGATGCTCTAACGGAATAGGCCACGTGTAACTGTAGTTGGTTTGCAAGTATTTCCAATCGCCCATGCGTACTGCTTCAAAGGCATAATCGTGAAAGAAGAATAGGGGACGAGAAGAAGCAAAACCAGTTGAGTCTGCTATAATATCAAGCAAATTATGACCGTCAATAACTCTATCCTTCGGTAACGAAACACCTGCTTCGGCAAGCAGAGTAGGGAGTAGGTCAATTCCCATTGCTGGCACATCTGTTTTAGAGGCGGGATCTATCTTCTTCGGGTATCGAATAATAAACGGAACGCGGTAACCACCTTCAAACAATTGTCCTTTTCTGCCACGCAATCCGCACGGATTACCTTCAAACCAAGGGCCGTTATCGCTGGTAACAATAACTATGGTGTTTTCTGTAAGGTTGAGGCTATCTAAATGCTTGATGACTTGACCAACGCTGTGGTCAAATTCTTCTACAGCATCGCCATAAGAACCACCTTTAGATTTACCTCTAAACTTTGGCGAAGGAACGAACGGTTGGTGCGGGTCTTTGTGCGCCAGATAAAGAAAGAATGGTTCGTCTTTGTTCTGAGAGATAAAGGCCTTGGCAGAATCGGTAAATAGTTTGGTGTAATGTGCTTGGTCTAAGCCAATGTCGTCCAGAATCTTACGGTCGTTCTCGTAGAATGCCACAGGCCAATCATCGTTAGATGCTTCTAATCCTACGAAGTAATCGAACCCATGATTGAATGGATGATATTGCTCGTCTTGCGAAATGGTACCCAAATGCCATTTGCCCACAACACCCGTTTTATAATCGGCAAGCTTCAGTAATTCAGGAATAATGACTTCAGATTGCATGAGTCCGTCAACAATATTGTGTTCTCCACGCATATCAACAGCACCAAGGAAGTTGGCAAAACGATTCCCGACATTCATCACAAAACTGGTGTTTACATGATGAAACGGATACGCCAATCCTTGTCTAATGGCATATCTTCCAGACAAAAAACCAACTCTTGAAGGCGTGCAAATAGATGATGGTGCATAGAAGTTAGAGAACACCAATCCTTGATTAACCAAGGAGTCTAAACTTGGTGTATTGATGGATGTTTGTCCATTAAAACTGACATCTCCGTAGCCTAAATCATCTGCCAGAATGAAAACAATATTCGGCTTGTTTGCAGTTGGCGTAACATCAACAATTTCTTCAATCTCAAAAGGCTTATCATCAAAATCTGAACGAACCAATCCTTGATGTGATGGTCCTTGCAGGAAATACCAAGTAAGGATTCCGCCAATTATAAAGACTAAGGAAAAAATGAATCCGTAAAGGATGAATTTGATAAACTTCATTCTTGTAAATATATGGCCACCGAGGTTTGAATTTTCGCGTATTTGAAAGCAATCTGCGTAATGATTCAGAATACTAGAAAATTGAAGCAGTTTAAAACTGGTGGATAGCTTGGTTAACGTTCGGCAGTTCAGCCCTTCGATAAACTCAGGATAACCACCACGGTTTATTATAGTGCCCTGAACATCTTTGTTTTGAGTTCAAACACACCGTCTATAATCAACATTATGTTAAATAGATATTTCAAAAAGAAAGAGAGTCAATGCTCTCCTTCCTTAAAATTATTTCATTTTAGCAACAACCTCATCATATTTTGACTTGTATGAATCGTCTTTCGCCATCTTTCTGTAATACAACTGCTTTAGAGAAACCAAAACACCTTTGTCTTCTCCATTAATCTTGTAAGCCTGCTCAAGAATTGGCAACGAAATATCAAAAACTTCATCAGCAGCATCTCTAGCAACTTCAAATTTCTTCATATCGTCAATCATGTTGGCTGCTTCATTCATTTTAACAGCTCTGTTGAAATACATTGCTCCTAAATTATAAACTGCGTCAAAATTGTTCGGGTCTAGCTCCATTGCCTTTTTGTAGCTTTCTTCCGCAAGCTTCATGTAGCTATCGTAAGTTTCTCCGCCTTCAGCGTTTTTCTCTAATTCTTTAGCAGCCAGTCTGTCATTTACAAAACCGAATGCAAAATGTAAAGAGGCATTATCTGGCTCTCCTTTAATTGCAGCAGCCAATGCAGTAACAGCCTCAGCGTGTCTATCCTGACCCAAATAAACGTTTACCTCATCGGTAATCATTGTTTGATTTTCAGGAAACTTCTCTCTTCCTTCCTTGAGAATAGCAAATGCTTTCTCGCTGTCTTTAGCGGCAGCATACATTCTTTCCATTCTTACGTAAGCAGATTCAGCTTTATAACCAGCATCAATTGCCATTCGGTAATACTTCTCTGCTTTTGCGTAATCGCCAACTTCCTGAGCACAAGCACCAGCATAATAAATGGCCAACGTATCTAACCTCTGAATTTTCTCAATGGTGCAAATTTTCAAGGTATTCTCAAAAGCTTTAAGTGCTTTGTCATACTCTTTAGCATTGTATGCTGTAATTCCTTGATTTACAAATTGCTTGCCTTCAATGTCTAAATACCGAAGTGTCATGTCTGAATGATAGTTTTTCTCATCTAGTTCAAGACATTTAGCAAAACTTTCGTAAGCAACCTGTAACGGGTTGTCGTGCAATGCTTTATACTTCTCGTCTTTCGTCTCGTAAATCGCTTGATAAATGAGCCCTCGGAAGTACCAAGTTTTAGCCTCATTCATTGTTTTTTCATGCGAAATAGTCGGGTCAATTGCCTCTTTTGCGTTGTCTAACTCACCATATTCTAGGTAGTTATTTGCGCTTGTTCTCTTTGATTTCTGTCCAAATACAGCCACACTTATTAAAAGCGCAGCGGTAAACAGCGTTGTCTTTTTAAACGTCATAATTATTGGTTTTTATTCTTGGTCGTTTGTTGGTTCATCAGCCTGATTCTCATCTCCATTATTTGATTCTGGAGCATCCGTATCGGCCTGGTTTTCAATTACATTTCCTTCTTCATCAAGTAGCTCTTCCTCTTCTTCAGAAATTTCAACCTTGGCAATTGCCGCAATGGTATCTTTTCCTTTTAGATTAATCAGTCTAACTCCTTGTGTAGCTCTTCCCATTACACGGATATCCGCTACATCCATTCTAATTGCAATTCCAGACTTGTTGATAATCATCAAATCGTTCTCATCAACAACACTCTTAATGGCAATTAACGAACCAGTTTTATCGGTAATGTTCATGGTTTTAACACCCTTTCCGCCACGGTTGGTAATACGGTAATCTTCTACCGAAGACCTCTTACCATAACCGTTTTCTGAAACCACCATTACTGATTCTGTTTCTGCGTCTTCTACACAGATCATGCCAACAACCTCAGCATCGTCTGGCATGTTAATGCCTTTTACGCCAGCAGCAGTACGACCCATTGGTCTCACTTTAGCTTCAGGGAAATGGATACATCTACCGTGTGTTCCAGCAATAAGAATATTGCTTTCTCCTGTAGTTAATTTGGCTTCTAGAAGTTGGTCACCATCCTTAATTGTAATGGCGTTAATTCCGTTTACTCTTGGTCTAGAATAAGCGGCCAACGTAGTTTTCTTGATGATTCCTTTCTTAGAACACATCACCACACAATGGTTGTTAATGTATTCTTCGTCTTTAAGGTCTTTGGCTCTAATGAACGCTTTCACCTTATCATCAGACTCTATATTAATAAGGTTCTGAATTGCACGTCCTTTACTCGTTTTTGTTCCTTCAGGAATTTCAAACGCTCGCATCCAGAAACATCTTCCTTTCTCGGTAAAGAACAACATGTAGTTGTGGTTTGTAGCCACAAATAGGTATTCAAGGAAATCGGCATCTCGCGTAGTACTCGCTTTTGAACCTACTCCTCCTCTACTCTGAACACGATATTCACTTAACGGGGTACGCTTAATGTATCCCATATGAGAAATGGTAATTACCACTTCCTCATCAGGAATCATATCCTCCATTCTAAGGTCGTTAGCAGCATAAACGATTTCACTTCGTCTATCGTCTCCGTACTTCCTAAGAATTTCTTCTAGCTCATCTTTGATGATGCTCATTCTCAAGCCTTCATCTTCTAGAATGCTCTTAAGGTGAGCAATGGTTTTCATCAACTCGTCATACTCAGCACGCAGCTTATCTTGCTCCAGTCCTGTTAACTGACGCAGGCGCATTTCAACAATTGCACGAGACTGAATGTCGCTTAGCTGGAAGCGTTCCATCAGCTTTTCTCTCGCCTCTTCTGGGCTCTTAGAAGCTCTAATCAGCTTAATTACTTCATCAATATTATCTGATGCAATGATTAAACCTTCAAGAATATGAGCACGTTTTTCTGCTTGGTCTAACTCATACTTCGTTCTTCTAACAACCACATCATGCCTGTGATCTACGAAGTGTACAATCATGTCCTTCAGCGTTAGCATTTCAGGACGACCTTTTACCAAGGCAATGTTGTTTACACTGAACGAAGTTTGAAGTTGTGTGTACTTATATAACGTGTTTAGTACCACGTTAGGAATGGCGTCACGCTTCAATTCGTAAACGATTCGCATTCCTTTTCTATCCGATTCATCTCGGATATCACTAATACCATCAATCTTCTTATCAACTACCAACTCGGCAGTTTTCTTAATCATATCAGCCTTGTTTACCTGATATGGAATCTCTGTAACGATAATTTGCTCTCTGCCACTTTTGGTTTCTTCAAACTCGGCTTTAGCACGCATCATTACTCTACCTCTCCCCGTCTCAAATGCTTCACGAACACCATCATAACCGTAAATAATACCGCCAGTTGGAAAGTCGGGAGCTTTAACGTGCTCCATTAACTCAGCAATAGTAATGTCTCTATTATCTATGTATGCGATGGTTCCGTTAATAACCTCTGTAAGGTTGTGAGGCGCCATATTTGTTGCCATACCAACCGCAATACCAGATGCTCCGTTAACCAATAGGTTAGGAATTCTAGATGGCAGAACCGTTGGCTCCTGCAGCGTATCATCAAAGTTGAGAGAGAAATCAACCGTATCCTTATCAATATCAGAAAGAAGCTCTTCTGCAATCTTTCTTAACCTGGCTTCTGTATAACGCATAGCCGCTGGGCTATCACCATCAACAGAACCAAAGTTTCCTTGTCCGTCAACCAAAGGGTAACGCAACGACCAGTGCTGCGCCATACGCACCATTGTGTCATATACAGATGAATCACCATGTGGGTGATACTTACCTAATACTTCCCCTACGATTCTCGCAGACTTCTTATATGAACTGTTGGCTCGAACTCCAAGGTCGAGCATTCCGAATAAAACTCTTCGGTGTACAGGTTTCAAACCATCTCTTACATCTGGGAGAGCTCTAGAAACGATTACCGACATCGAATAATCGATGTAGGCCGTTTTCATCTCATCCTCAATATTGATGGGTATTATCCTTTCTCCTTCTGCCATGACAAAATGTTAGTGTTTTCTGTTTTGCACGGTCTTTGACAAACCGAACTCAAAATTAATTTTCGAATGTACGCTTTTAAGCAGGCCGCAAGTACGTTTTGAAAGTTGTAAAACCCACTTATTACTAACAGATTTCTGTTGATAAAATGGATGATTTTGACAGGGTGACAGGAAGGGCGAATTTAATTTTGAACATGCGGTTAATGTTTGCTGTTTGATAGCGAACGTGTCAGCATTAATACGACATTTGAAGAATACGAGATGGACGCTAAATTTTCACCACGAGTTAAGGATGTAATTAGTTTTAGTCGAGAGGAAGCTCTGAGACTGGGACACGAATACATCGGCACAGAGCACCTGCTACTTGGAATTATCCGAGAAGGAGAAGGCACCGCTGTTAAAATCCTATCTGGGTTAGGCGTTGACATGCAAGAACTGAGAAAGGATATTGAATCTGCCACTCACACCGGAAAGGCAGCCAAGAAGAGTAATCTTGGGAATATTCCTCTTATTAAGCAAGCTGAAAAAGCGCTTAAAATCACGTATTTAGAAGCAAAGGTTTTCAAAAGTCCATCCATCGGCACAGAACATTTATTGCTTGCCATTTTAAAGGATGACGATAACGTAGTTACAAGAAGCATGAAGAAGATTGGAGTAGATTATGAACTGGTTAGAGACGAAGTAGAAGTTTCTTCCGGTCAAACAGATATTAACACAGAAGCAAAACACAGCCAAAGTGCTGACGATGATGAGGATGGAGATTCTTTCGGAGCTGGTGGCGCTGGAGGCGGTGGTCAAACG
>JBMYXX010000121.1:0-8225 GCA_049608805.1 Flavobacteriales bacterium
TTACCGAAAACACATATTTTGTTTTAGAAGCCAGATCAGCAGATTTAGCCAAAAAACTTTTGCTCGATTTAAGTCAAAACCTGACTGGCAAGAACGGCCTAACTACAGACAGCGTATCTGTTAATGGTAACGTTATTCGCAAGCTCCCGCTCAACGGCTTGTTAGCCGAATTGTTTGGCAACAGCTACGAAGCCTTCGAAAACCCATATTACACCGTTTACAAATCCTACGTAATTTTTGGACAGAGCCAGGCATCCTTGGCCTCATATCTCCAGTTTTTGCACGGAGACAGAACGCTTGCTAAAGAACTTTCATTTTCAAGGTTTGCAGAAAACTTAGGCTCAACCTACAACGTTTTCAGCTACAACCAGCTAACTCATTCGCAGCCAATTTTCGAATCATATTTGAGTGAGAATGCGGTTTCTGTGGTGGAGAAAAACAAGAACATTGCAGACAATTTCGAGGCGTTGGGAGCACAAATTTCCAGCACCGGAAAATCGTTCTACTCTAATGTTTTCCTCAAATACAACCCAGCATGGAAAAGCACAGAAGAGTCTAGCTGGGAGGCAAAAATGGATGCAAAGCCAATTCGCAAACCTGTTTATGTTAAGAACCATCTTAACCAACAGCGAGAAATTTTGGTACAGGATGCTGAAAACGCTTTATACCTTTTTAACGAAGTAGGGCAGCGTCTTTTCAAAGCAGAGCTTCCCGAAAAAATAATGGGAACAGTGCAACAAGTTGATGCACTTAAAAACGGAAAGTTGCAATACATCTTCAACACAAAAAACTTCATCTATTTGGTTGATAGAAAAGGAAGAAGTGTTAGTGGATTTCCAATTGAATTAAGTTCACCGGCAGTTACAGAATTAGCGGTTTTAGATTACGATAAGAGCAGAAATTACCGTTTGCTCATAGCCTGTGCAAACAAGCGTATTTACAACTACAACATTAAGGGAAAGAAAATACAAGGCTGGAAACACAACAAGGCTAAAGACCCAACCATTCATCCTTTTAAACACATTGCATCTAACGGAAAAGACTATATAATAACGGGAGAAAGCAACGGGAAAATTCACTTGTTAGATAGACGCGGTAAAAACAGATTGAAGGTTAAAAAACGTGTTAAGCCTTCTAAGAACAACCATCTGCAAACCTTTAAATCTTCAGAAAAAGCGTTTACCGGAATCTACATAACGGATGAAAGTGGAACCATCCACCGCGTATCCCTAAGCGGTGATGTTAACCCAATGGATTTGGGGAAATTTAGTCCTGACCACATTTTTATGATTGCTGATTTGGATAAAGACGGAGGACCAGAATTCATCTTCTCCGACCTTAACGTGCTTCAAGTTTATGATTACAAAAAGCAAAAAATTGCTGAGCTAAGACTTGAACCATCCGCCAGCCGGCCCTTCCTAGTAGATTTGGGAGATGATGGTCTTGGAATTGGATACTGCTACAAAGAATCTGAGCAACTCGTTTTGTTTAATGCGAACGGCTCTATGGTTAGCGGATTTCCGCTAAGTGGCTCCTCTCCTTTTAGTGTAGCCAAAACTGAAAATGGCCTAAATGTGATTAGCGCTGGAGCCGAAAATGGCTTGATTATTCAGGCTATTGACTAGGTTTTAAACCCTTATTTTCGTGGAATAGAAGACAAAACTCAACCTCATGAGAAAATTACGCTTTGGCCATTTAGTTGCCACCCTCACGTTCTCCTTAATTGTTGTTGCACTTTCGGGCTGTTTCAAAGACGATTTCGACTTTGACCGCATGCGCGAAGACATGATTGTATGGGAGCCAGACTTAGCATTTCCAATAGTGTTTTCAACGTTAGATGCAGAGGAAATTATTGGCTTTTCGGACTCGACCAATATTTACACATACGATTCTGACAATTTCATAACGCTCATCTACAGGAAGCGGATTTTCTCTCAAACAATTGAAGATCTTTTTCAGCTACCTCAGCAACAGCAATTAGACCAAAACATCACGCTTAACGCTGTTGAAATTGGCCAGTTTACACTCAACGGCTCCGTAGAGAAAACAGTAAATGCTGGACTTACCATCGGCCTAACAGGCCCAGGAGGCTCAGCAATTGATAAGATGCAGTTTGCAAGTGGAAACATGAACATCTCGTTTACAAGCAATTTTGAGCATAGCGGAATTTTGGAAGTTTCTATGCCAGAAATGAGGCTAAACGGTTCTCCTTATCTGCAAAGCTTTCCTTTTACATACACAAGTGGAGCTGTTTCTGTAAATGTTAACATTCCGTTAGATGGTTATGAAATGGATATGGACAATGGAATGGGTGCAAACACCGTTCCTATAAATTACAGACTAATCTTAAACCAAGGTTCGGGAGCCACTCCAACTCCGGTAAATCAAGTTCAGATAAACCACTCTTTCCAAAACATGGTAATGTCTTTTACCGATGGATATTTCGGAAACTTTACGCTAGACGTTAATCCTGCTGATGTTGACCTAGATGTGGTGCAAAGTGAGCATAGTGGTAGTCTTTATTTTGAAGACCCTCGGTTTAGACTAAGAGTTAACAATACCATTGGTGCAGAGGTTGACGTAACACTAGATGAGTTTTATGCCACTGGTGGTGGCAACCCACAAACCGATGTTGATTTCAGTTCGCTTATACCAGGCAATGCTTTTACAATTCCTCCCGCTCCTTCTTTAGGTTCAGCGGCAACGCTAGACTATTATTTTACTCAAGGTAATAGCAACATTAAAACGATTGTAAACAGTGAGTACGAACAAATACACCACGATGTAAGTGGTATTGTAAATCCTAATGGCCCAACGTACAATTTTGCCGAAGCAGGTAGCTCCATTGAGGTTGTTGCAGATGTTGAACTTCCGTTTTGGGGTTATTCAAATCACTTTACAATTGTTGATACAGTTGAAGTTCCGTTTGATGAGGCGGCAGATTTTGCCGATAATATAGAACGTGGTTTGCTGCGCATAAACACGCTCAGCCACTTTCCGGTTGATGGGCTGCTTAAACTCTATTTTGCCGATAGTGCTTACAACGTAATAGATTCGGTTTTAACCGATGGCGAGTTCATTATTGAATCAGGATTAGTTGATAGTGATGGAAAGGTGATTTCTGCCACAAATACTAATAACGATATAGAGCTAGATAGCGCAAGAATTCACAGCCTTTTTGCATCTCAGTACTTGTTTCTATCTGCAGATATTACATCAACAGACGATGCCGGCAGAAACATCAAGCTTTACTTAGAAGACAACATTGAAATTAGAATTGGCCTTAGGGTTAAGCTCAACGCCAGGCCCTCAGACATAAATGACTTTTAAAGCTATTTGAGGCCAATCTATTTCTAACCGACCAGCATTAAACCATGATTAACGCATACATCAAAAAGAGTCTTGCCTTCCTTGGAGCCATTGTTCTTCTAGCTTGTTCCTTTAACGCAAAAGCTCAATACGATTTCACCATGCAAGGAATGACACTCGTTCCGCAGCGCATGTACATTAACCCAGCGTTTGTACCAGATAGCAAATGGCATATTGGGCTACCTGTTCTCTCTAGTAATCATATTACACTAGGACATAACGGGTTTGCGTATTCGCAGCTTATTAAAAAAGACGGAAACGATTCGCTTTACATCGACCTGCAGAACGCAATAGATAAGATGGGCAAGAACGATTATCTGTCTATGAACGCTAAGTTCGATTTGCTCTCATTTAGCTTTACGTTTGGCCCCAATGCCAACAACTTTATGTACGTAAATGCAACCGCGCGGATTGCAATGCGCGGAATGATGCCGAGAGATTTAATCAATGGAATTTGGAAAGGAAACGGAGCTTATTTAGGTGAGACCATCGACCTTGGAAAAATGAATGCAGATGCAACCGTTTATACCGAATGGAGCATTGGTTATGCACGCAAATTGCTAGACAAGAAATTACGAGTTGGTATAATGGTCAAATACCTCAACGGTATTACAAACGTATCTACCAATAATAGAGGTTTATCTCTCTATACAGACCCCAACAATTTCAACATTACAGCTAAAGCCGATGTAACGCTTAACTCTGCTGGTTTACTAGGCGATTTTGGCAATATTGGTGGAGATGGCATTAACGTAAACACGTTCCTCACTGGAAACCATGGTTTTGCATTCAATATTGGTGCTCATTATTTAATTGACGATAAATGGGAAGTTGCCGTAAGTGCGAACGATTTGGGTATGATTTTCTGGAAAGACAATACGCACAACAAGACTATTGGAGATTCTGAATTCACTTACCAAGGCTTAGACTTAGCACAGTTTTTAACGCAGCCAGATAGCGCCAACGTCTTTGAAGAATTTCTTGATACGCTAGAAGCAGCATTCCCACTAACCGAAACAGAAAACAATTACAACACCAGCTTAAGTTCACAGATTTACATAAGCGGTGCCTACAAATTTACCGACAGAGACAGGTTAGGTTTAGATTTCTACGGAGAGATTTACAAAACTCATTTCGAGCCTGCGGTAGCGCTTAACTACACCAGAAAATTCGGAACAATCTTTCACCTTTCTGGAAGCTACATGTACAACAGCAGAAGCTTCGCAAACTTCGGATTTGGCTTCGGGTTAACTCTCGGTCCAGTTCAATGGTATTTAGCCGCAGACAACATTTTGGCACCTATGATGCCGCAACACTCACAGAATGCACATTTCCACAGTGGTTTAAACTTTGTGGTTAATTATAAAGACAAGAAAATTGAAGACCGAGATGGTGATGGAATCATTGACAAACTAGATGAATGCCCAGATGAGTTTGGTTTAGAGGTTTTTGCTGGCTGCCCAGACAGAGATTTAGACAGTATTCCTGATATAAAAGACAACTGTCCAGACGAGTTTGGACCGAAAGAAAACAGCGGTTGTCCGTGGGGAGATAAAGATGCTGATGGCATTTTAGATAACGTTGATGAATGTCCAGATGTTCCTGGCCCAGAAGAGAACAAAGGTTGCCCTTGGGGCGATATTGATGGCGATGGCGTAACAGACAACATTGATGCTTGCGACACCATTCCTGGCCCACCAGAAAATAACGGGTGCCCTTGGGGAGACCGTGATGAAGATGGCATTTTAGATAACGAAGACAAGTGCCCAGATGAGGCCGGTCCAGCAGAAAACAAAGGCTGTCCTTGGGGAGATAGAGATGGCGATGGAATTAAAGATAACGAAGACCGTTGTCCAGATGTTCCAGGACCAGCAGACAACGAAGGTTGCCCATACCAAGACTCTGATGGAGATGGCGTAATTGACTTGGAGGATGATTGCCCGAGAACTCCAGGACCTGCAGAAAACAAAGGTTGTCCAGTTATTGAGAAAGAAGAGCAAGAGGTATTGAATACGGCTTTCGAAAACCTCGAGTTTGAAACTGGAAGCGATGTAATTGCAGCCTCTTCTTACGAATCTTTAGATGAGTTAGCGGCTTTGCTTGTTAAGAAGCCAGAATATAAATTGAGCATTGCTGGACACACCGATGATGTTGGTAGTGCAGAGTCCAACCTGAGACTTTCTGAGAAGAGGTCTAAATCGGTGGCTAAATACCTTGACAACAAAGGAGTTGACACGAGTAAGTTCATTGTAGAATGGTTCGGAGAATCTAAGCCAGCCTACCCGAACGACACAAAAGAAGGTCGTCAGAAGAACAGAAGAGTGGAAATGGAAGTTGTATTTGAATAAGCTCTAAACCTTGATAAAGAAACACTAAACGAATAAGTTAAAATGAAAAAAGTGAATTTGAAATATTGGATAATGTCGATTGCCGTTGCTGGCTTTCTTGGAAGCTGCGGTTCCCACACTCACGATGCAGAAGGAAATCACACCGAAGAACACGCACATGACCATGAAGGACACGACCACGAAGGGCATGACCATGCACATGAAGCACCAGAAGGTGTAACCATGCAAGAAATTACTGACGGTCAAAAAGTGTTCTTCGCCAATTTGGAAGATGGTGCTGTAGTTACATCTCCATTAACCGTAGAATTTGGTGTGGAAGGAATGGAAGTTGTTCCAGCTGGAGCAATTGAGGAGAACAAAGGGCACCACCATTTGCTAATAAACCACGATTTTGTACCTGCAGGAGAAGTAATTCCTGCTGGAGATTCTACTTTGATTCACTTTGGAAAAGGACAACTTTCTACCGAGGTTAATCTTGCTCCTGGCGATTACAAGCTTACTATGCAATTTGCGAACGGAGCTCACATGAGCTATGGGGAAAAGATGAGCGCAAGCATCAATGTATCTGTTGAGGCAGCTGCCAAGCATATGGATGACGAATAATTTCCAGTAGTGAATAAATTTAAAAAGGAAGCCACTTGGCTTCCTTTTTTATATCATAACATCTCAATAAACTCAGCCTAGATTGAAAGCCAAACCAATCATTACAGTTGCCTTTAGCATCTCTTTCTGCATTATATTAAAGGGTTGCGCTAGCTTAATGGGTGCCTTTACTTACTATTCTACAGAGTCGCCACCACCAATTCAGAAAATTGGGTTCTGTGAGCTAGATAATAATCCTAGACTTACAAACCTTTATGCTTCTACCAACCTACATTACTCTAATGGAATAATTGAAACCTGTAGACAATTTGGACTAAACGACCCGATCGATCTGGGTGAACAGTTAATTGGATTTGATACAATTGACAGTTTACTCATCACCCAGCTTTGTAAGGAAAATGGACTTGACGGAATCGTAGTTGGGAAAATGAGATTCTTACAGGTAACCGAAACAATGATGTTTATTCCGATAAATCAACGAACAGATGTTGAGGTCTTTCTCAAACTATATGGATTAAATGGAAACCTGTTATGTCATACCAGTTATGACACATACAAGGCAAACTCGTATCACATTAACCCAAAGGCTGATAGGACAACATACGATGGAGTGTCTAGTGCGTTAAGCCGAATTCTCTATGCAATGAAAAAGGAGAAAGTGCACTATAAGCGGACCGAACAACCCATGTTGTATTAATTCTGCGAGTTAAGCTCACTAAACAGCGGTCGCATTTTCTTAAAAAGCATCTTGAATATCTTCAACTGCTTATCGTAGTGCGCAAAGTTTTGCGGATTCGGCTCGAATACCTTTTTAACCTTCAGCTTTTTCTTCATCTCTTCAAAAGAGACAACACCCAGATTATTGAAACATACTGCGGCAATTCCTTTGGTATTAGCTTGGCGAGGTTCGTCCATTAAATGAACTGGAACCTGCAATGCATCCGCAACAATTTGAGGAGCTGTTTCCCACATGGCTCCTCCCCCAGTAAAGTTGACCTTCTTAATCTTTCCCTTCAACGCTTTTCCCTTGGCCTCAAGTACCCATTTGAAATTAACTGCATACGATTCGAAGATGGAACGAATCATGTCATTTCGAGAATTCTCTGGACTTAGATTGATGAAACCGCCTCGCATATTTGTATCTGGTTCTGGGAATGTTGAACCAAAAACCCAAGGAAGAAAATACACGCCATTACAACCAATTGGTGACTCTGATGCCATCTGATCTGCAATGGCCGCATGATGCTCGTCCGACTCGTTTATCTTGGAAAGCGGGTCGTCAACACGTAGTAAATTGTTCAGCAAGTAATTGAGTGATTTGGCCCCGGCACCGGGTTCTCCAACCATTATGTACTTACCCTTAACAGGGCTACTTACGGAGTAAAATCCGTTAATAATATCAATGATTCGTTCTGGAACAACTACTCCTGTATTGAGCGTGGTTCCGATTTCGATAACCGCATCATAATCGTCAAATGCGGCTCCTCCCAGCATACAAGCAGTTGTATCCTGCATTCCTGCAAATACGGTAACCTCATCATTCAACCCCAAATGGTCGATTATCTCTTGTTTTGGCTTGCCAAGATTATCGCAAACAGGCAAAATCTTGGGGTACTTATCGGGGTCAAGCCCTAAAGCATTGATGAGGTTTTCATTGTAGGTTCCCTTACTCCATGCTGCCTTTTTTATCATGGTGTAGGTAAAACCAACATTCTCGTTGGTTTGGAACTTTCCGGTAAGCTTCAGACTGATGTAATCTGAAGGCTCCAAAACCTTATACGTCTTTTTCCAAACTTCCGGCTTTTCCTCTTTAAGCCAAACCATGTGACTACTTGCACCAATTCCCTGAATAATAGGCGGAACACCAACGGAAATTAACCATCGTGCTAACTTGTAAAGGTTGTA
>JBMYXX010000122.1:0-8220 GCA_049608805.1 Flavobacteriales bacterium
CCAAATTCTCGTCCGTTAATAAACTGTTCAAACACGGCTTCGGTATCATCTTCTAAAGCATGATTTAAAGCGGTATCAAAATCCTCAGGTTTAAAAAGTTTGGTTATTCCAAAGCTAGAGCCGCCATTGTTTGGCTTTACAAAACAGGGTAATCCTACTTTAGCTAGGATAGCTTCTTTGTCGAATTTATCTCCTTTCGTGACAAGAACAGAAGCAGCAATATTGGTGTCGGTAAACTGCCTGAGATAACCGTTGCAATAGCTCTTGCTAAAGGTTAAAGATGATGACATAACGCCTGCTGATGTGTATGGGATTTGCAGCATGTCAAAGTAGCCAGCAAGCTTTCCGTCTTCGCCTGGCGTGCCGTGTATTGCGTTAAAAACGATGTCGAATTTTTGACTCTCACCATCCAACTCAAACGAAAAATCGTTCTTGTTTATCTCGGCTTCTGACTGATTATGGAGTTTTACCCGCCAATCGTTTTTGCTAATGTGAACCAAGTAGGTTTCAAGGTTCTCTGAACTTAAATGTGCCTTTACAACCTTTGCACTCTTCTCAGAAATAATCCATTCTGATGAGTAACCGCCATATACAATTGCAACCCGTTTTTTCATGTTGTTTGGTAACGGTTCTAATGTAGATAAATTCTGATTTGGTGAGGTTGGATT
Source organism: Flavobacteriales bacterium (assembly GCA_049608805.1). GTDB lineage: Bacteria > Bacteroidota > Bacteroidia > UBA10329 > UBA10329 > UBA10329. The sequence goes on from JBMYXX010000122.1 coordinate 669, forward strand.
CACAATTTTTGGTAAACAGATGCGGCTTCATAATTTATATCTTTGCCGGCCGTTGCTTTAGAGGCAAATTCTACCAAAAACCATGGGACTAATTCGGTTCATTTTTAGCAAGAAATTCATACTTAATCTAGCAATAGCTGGATTGTTTTTTGGTGCGGGAATTGTTGGGCTTTTCTTTTGGTTAGATGCTTATACAGAGCACGATATTACGGTTGAGGTTCCGGATTTCTCAGGTTTACGACTTGATGAAATAGAAGCTTTTGCAGATACTTTGGAGATTGGTTTTGAAGTGGTTGATTCGCTTTATTCAACCGATTTTCCCAGAGGAACTGTTGCAGACCAAGAGCCACGGGTTGGCTCTAAAGTAAAACGCGGTAGAACAATTTACCTCACGGTTAATGCCTTGCTGCCTAAGCAAGTTTCGGTTCCAGACGTAAAGAATTTGTCTTTGCGTCAGGCTAAGGCGGTGCTTGAAAGCGTTGGTTTAAAATTAGGAGACTTAGAGTATCAGCCAGATATCGCTGAGAACGCGGTTTTAAACCAGAAAGTAGATGGCAGAATTGTGCGCAATGGCGAAACTGTTTTTGCAGGAACTGTGATTGATTTGGTGCTTGGCTTGGGCTTGAGTAATAAAAAAGTGTCTGTTCCTTATTTAATGTATTACACGTTGGATGAGGCGCTTGATAGAATTCAGGCTGCATCACTAAACTTGGCAACTTTTAAGATTGACACGCCTTTAACCGACACGGGATTGGTTAGAGTTTACAAGCAAATACCAGCTTTTAAGGAAGATAATTTTGTTCCGATGGGAACCTCCATGATTTTGTATTTGACGGAAGACACTATTTCTATTCAGTACGATACAACATTTTATACCACGCCACAGTTACCCCTAGATTCGCCCGGTTTGGATGATGAATACAATGAAAACGATTTGAATGAACCTAATTAATAAGAGCCTACTACTTCTTGCATTTTGCCTGTTGTCGGTAGCTGGGTTTTCGCAAGAAATGTTGTTCGATTTAACCTCTAACCTAAGGCTTGAAAAAGGAGCTTGGGAAGCAGCAGAAAGACGGCATAATAGTAACGCTAGAGCAACTGGAGATACGCTAGACTTGCCGTTTTTTGATGATTTCTCGGAACCATTTTCTCGTGTTAACACACCGTTTGATTTGTACCCAAACTTGGATAGATGGATTGGGAAAACCGTTTACGTGAACAATCATCTAGCTGTAAATCCGCCTTCTCAAGGCGTTGCCACGTTTGATGGTGCTGATGAAAATGGTCAGGCCTACTTTTTTAGTAATTCGGTTAATCCAACACCAACGTTGTCGGATAGCCTTACATCTAAACCAATAAACCTAGAAGGTCAGAGCGATGTTTACTTCAGCTTTTACTATCAAGCGCAAGGGCTAGGAGATGAGCCAGAAGACGAAGCAACGCTGCTACTAGAATTCAAGGATACTGCCGAAGCATGGATTCGTGTTTGGGACGCGGAAGGATATATTCTTGAAGACAACCAGTTTAACCGAGTAACAATTCCTTTAAGTGAATTAGAGTATTTGTTTAATGGTTTTCAGTTTAGATTCATGAATCTTTCTGCCAGAACGGGCAGTGTAGATCATTGGCATATAGACTACGTAGAGTTAGATGCTGGTAGGTCAGAAAACGACACCGTAAACAAGGATTTGGCTTTTTTGGGCCAGAACTTTTATGTGGATGACACGCAGGGAATTCAGTTTACGAGCGCTTCATTGCTTGCTGAATACAGCAGTATGCCATGGGAGCATTTTAAGCTAGACCCCGCAGAACACATGGCGGACAGTAGTTTTGTTTCTGTTAGGAATAACGATACCGTAAATATTTCTTCTGAGCGGTTTTACATTAGAGTAGAAGATTTAGATGGCAATCAATTGTTCGAGAACCAAGAGTCGTCTCCAGTAATCTTTGCAAGTACCGTTTGCGGAAATCGGTTTAACGAGTGTAACGATCAATCTTTTGACCAATTGCGTGGGTCTTTAGAGGATTATGTGCTGCCTACATCTCCAGAGCTTACACAAGACTCAAGTTATTTTGTGGTGAAAAATGTGTTGTTGGATGCCGTTGATAATGTGCCAGAAAACGACACATCCGTTTACGTACAGAAGTTTTATAACTACTATTCTTATGATGATGGTACGGCAGAAGAGGCCTACGGATTAGGCGATTTAGAATCTGCGGCTTACGTAGCGTTGCGTTATGATGTTAAGATGGAAGACGATTTACAGTCTATTCAGATTTATTCGGTGCCTGCACCAAACGATATTGCCGATATTCCGATTAAGCTGATGGTATGGACAGGTACAACGGAGCCAGAAACCGTAGTTTACGAATCGTCAGATTTTGTTTCTCCATCTTTTTCCAGCGGAGTTAATTACTTCTACAATTACATGCTAGAGGCACCACTTACGGTTGGTGTGGGAACCATTTTTATAGGGTATAAGCAAGAACCAGTTTCAACAGCTGGGGCGGGTGTTTTTACCGTTGGGTTTGATAAGAGAACCGATAATTCAGAACGATTGTTTTATAACCTTGGCTCTAGCTGGAATCAAAGTTCAATTCCGGGTTCGGTAATGATGCGCCCCACGTTTGGGCAACCGTTCGATTGGGTTTCTGGTGTTGATGAAAACCTTATTGAGAGCCTCTCGGTTTATCCAAATCCAACAAGTGGTAGTCTGCATATTCAAGAAGCAACTTCAGGTCAATTCAGAGATGCACAAATCTCTGTTTACGATTTGTCGGGAAGAGAAGTCTTTTTACAAAATGGGTATAACTCAGCCTTGGATGTTAGCCGTATCAAAACTGGAACTTACATATTGCAATTAATAACCGAAACTGGTCATATGCTCACCGAAAGAGTTGTTATTCAATAATGAGTGCGGAAGATGGTGGCCTGTATGAAGAAGCAGGAGAACAAGAAGATTTATTTGAGCATCATAGGATAGTTGCCGACCCAGGTCAGGAACCGTTGCGTATTGATAAATTCTTGATGGATCGAATTGCCAATGCCACGCGCAATAAGATTCAAAGTGCTGCAAAGGCTGGAAATATTCACGTAAACGACACTGCGGTAAAACCAAATTATCGGGTTAAGGCCAATGATGTAATTACAGTGGTTATGGCTTATCCACCACGAGATAAGACCATTTATCCTGAAGATATTCCGCTAGATATTTTGTTTGAGGATGATGAGGTTGTGGTGCTTAATAAGCAACCCGGAATAGTGGTTCATCCTGGTCATGGCAATTTTAATGGAACCCTTGTTAATGGATTAATGCACCATTTCAAGAACCTGCCAGATATGAACAAACATGGCGATCCCAGACCTGGTTTGGTTCATCGATTGGATAAAGGAACATCGGGCGTTATGGTGGTTGCAAAAAGCGAATTGTCATTGTCTCATCTCGCGCAGCAATTCTTTGATAGAACTACAGAGCGTTACTACAATGCGCTTGTTTGGGGCGATTTTGAAGAGGAAGAAGGGACAATTGAGGGACACATTGGTCGATCGCTTAAGAACAGAATAGTGATGGATGTTTACCCAGACGGAGATCAAGGGAAGCATGCGGTAACACACTACAAAGTGCTAGAGCGTTTTGGTTACGTTACGCTGGTTCAATGCAAATTAGAAACCGGAAGAACACACCAAATTCGTGCCCACATGAAGCACATTGGGCATCCGCTTTTTAATGATGAACGCTATGGTGGAGATAAGATTTTGAAAGGCACCACTTTTACTAAGTACAAGCAGTTTATTCAGAATTGTTTTGAGATTGTAAATCGTCCAGCGTTACACGCTAAAACTTTGGCATTTGTACAGCCGGTAAGCAAAGAGAAAATGTCTTTCGATTCTGAATTGCCAGAGGATATGAAAGCAGTTTTGGAAAAATGGCGTACTTACGTAGTGAGCAGAAAGGAGTAATTTCTAAACAATCCTTTATTTTCCTGTCCGTAGTAAAATCACTTTTTGGTAGTGAACCTGCATGTCGTTCATGCGCATGGCAATAAAATAGGAACCATCAGGAATAGAAGATTCTGGCTGCCAGTCAGTCTCATATTTTTCTGCCGAAAGTTTTGAGTCCATCAAATTGGCAATCAATTTTCCTGTTACATCATAAACGGTCAGACTTACCCTTGCATCCCTAAATACGCCAAATTTAATCTTGGTTTTTTCAGAAATTGGATTTGGTGAAACCGAATAAAGAACCCCGTTTTCAAGATGTAAGTCATCGAGGCCAGTGGTGGTTCCATCGCCATCAACAATAATGTCCCAAGTGCCTTCTAAAACACCAGTTCCATTATCGGTTAGCGTAATAATTCTGTCAGTAGCGTTGTATGTTCCGGATGTTAGAGAAGAAGCTGGGTCAGAGTCTAAATCTTCATCACCCTCAAAGTAAAGCTGCGTAGTAATTGTAGGATAGCCAGGAGGTGTAATTTTAAAATGGATGTGAGATGGGCGGTAAACCGACCCGTTCAAATATTTGCCAGGATAGACGGTTTCAAACTGATAAAAGCCCTGCGCGTTTGAAAGCATTTTCCCACGAAGATTATAACCAGAATTGTCGTATTGACCAGGGCTGTTTGCATGCCATACATCAACAACCGTGTCTGGGATAACTTCAGAACAATCAAGCGTTCTAACAACTCCACTAATAACTATTCTCGTTCCTTCTTCATTAACATCGGCCAATTGGTTGTTAATAATGTTCGGTGGATTTTGCGTGTAAAATGGCCCCTGACCGTAATAATCTGGAGTGGTGGGATTACACTCATCCAGCGGTAAGGGCTTTGTAGATTTAGTCAGAGATATATTAGAAAGTGCCGTAACCGAAAAAGAAGCGAGCGAAGCCTTTCGTAGAAAAGACCTACGGCCTTTGTTTTTATTAGAATTCATGATTCTGAGTTAATTGCAAGCCTAAATTACGACTAACATTCAAGGAGATAATTTTCTGAAATACCTAAAAGGGGTTTGGTTGATAAGAGAGTAAGGATTGTTCTTGATAAAGGCTTCACATCTTAAGTCCCAAAACTTACCTTTGCGGCCGTTCAAAAAGTAGCGAATCATGGCAAAGTATGATGTAACAGTAATTGGGTCAGGCCCAGGAGGATATGTAGCAGCAATAAGATGTGCTCAATTGGGTATGAAAGTAGCCGTTGTAGAGAAGTACCCAACGCTTGGCGGAACATGTCTTAATGTTGGATGTATTCCTTCTAAAGCATTGCTCGATTCTTCTCACCATTTTCATGATGCACAACATACTTTTAAGGAGCACGGAATTGATATTTCGGAGCCAAAAGTGAACATCAAGCAGATGATTGACCGTAAGGCTGGCGTTGTAAAAGCCAATGTAGATGGTATCGCTTTCTTGATGAAGAAGAACAACATCGATGTTTATGAAGGCTTCGGAAGTTTCGAGACTAAGAACAAGATTAACGTTGCTAAAGCCGATGGTAAATCAGAAACCATCGATACAGACAAAGTGATTATCGCAACGGGTTCAAAACCGTCATCGTTGCCATTTATCAAGATTGATAAGAAGCGAGTTATCACATCTACCGAAGCGTTAAACCTTACCGAAGTGCCAAAGCATTTGGTTGTAGTTGGAGGTGGAGTTATTGGACTTGAGTTAGGTTCGGTTTATGCCCGATTAGGCTCTCAGGTTTCTGTGGTAGAATACATGGACGGCATTATTCCAACCATGGACAAAACCATGGGTAAGGAATTAACAAAGGTGTTGAAGAAAGAAGGTGTGAAGATCTACACCAGTCACAAGGTGAAAGAGGTGACTGCCAAAGGCAAAAAAGTTACCCTTAAGGCCGATGATAAGAAAGGAAAAGAAGTAGTTCTTGAAGGAGATTACTGCTTGGTTTCTGTAGGCCGTCATGCATACACCGATGGGCTCGGATTAGATAAAGTTGGAATTCCAACGGACGCTAGAGGTAAGGTGGAAGTAGATGCGCATTTGCAGACAAAAGTTGCTGGCATTTACGCCATTGGCGATGTAATTAAAGGAGCAATGCTTGCGCATAAAGCCGAAGAAGAAGGTGTTTTTGTAGCTGAAACGATGGCTGGTCAAAAGCCACACATCGATTACAACCTTATTCCAGGAGTAGTTTACACTTGGCCAGAAGTTGCAGCTGTTGGACAAACAGAAGAGCAATTAAAAGAAGCTGGAGTTGATTACAAAGTTGGCTCATTCCCAATGCGTGCTTTGGGACGTTCTCGCGCCAGCATGGATTTAGATGGATTGGTAAAAGTGCTAGCCGATAAGGAAACAGACGAAATTTTGGGTGTACACATGATTGGTGCGCGTGCCGCGGATATGATTGCGGAGGCAGTTGTAGCAATGGAGTACAGAGCATCTGCCGAGGATGTTTCTCGCATGTCTCATGCACATCCAACTTACACAGAAGCCATCAAAGAAGCGTGCTTGGCGGCAACGGACAATCGTCCATTGCATATGTAATCAGAACATTAGAAACACAAAGCTGTTCGTATGTCAATGAAGCCAAAAATTGGAGTTCTTTTAATGAATGTCGGAACTCCCGACTCTCCTAAGGTTCATGATGTACGCAAGTACCTAACCCAGTTTCTGAACGACCCAAGGGTTATTGATATTCCGTGGCTAGCGCGTACGCTTTTAGTTAATGCCATCATTGTTCCGTTTAGAGCACCAAAATCTGCTAAGATTTATAAGCAAATGTGGACTGATGAAGGTTCACCTTTATTGATTCATAGCGAGAATTTTAGAGATGGTTTGCAGGCTGATTTAGGAGAAGAATATCAGGTGGAAATTGCCATGCGTTACCAATCTCCTTCGGTAGAAGAAGGGCTGGAAAAGATTCGAAAGAATAACCCAGAGAAGATAATTGTGGTGCCGATGTATCCGCATTATGCGTCATCATCTACAGGGACCTGTTTTGAAGAAGTAATGCGAATTGCATCTAAATGGTGGGCAATGCCAGAGATGGTATTTGTAAATCAGTTTTACGACTTGCAAGGCTACATTGATGGGTTTGTTAAAAATGCTAGGCAATTCGATGTAGATTCTTACGACCATATTCTCTTTAGTTATCATGGTTTGCCTATCCGTCAGTTAGATAAAATCTATGACGAAGGACTTTGCTCTGACCACGATTGTGAACATGAGTTAACCGATGACAATCAGTTCTGCTATAAAGCGACTTGCTACGCAACGACAAGAAGCATCGCTGGAGCACTAGGTTTGTCGGAAGACCAGTACTCGGTCGGCTTTCAGTCTAGGCTAGATGATAAATGGATTAAGCCCTACTCTGATAAGATAGTTGAGGAAAAGGCTAAAGAAGGGATAAAGAAGATGTTGGTGTTCTCACCTGCATTTGTTGCCGACTGCTTAGAAACGCTTATTGAAATTGGAGACGAATACAACGAGATTTTCCAAGAACATGGAGGCGAGAAAATTCAACTTGTCCCTAGCTTGAACAGCGACCCAGATTGGGTTAAGGCTTTTGCCAATCACATTAGAACCAAATA
>JBMYXX010000123.1:0-8130 GCA_049608805.1 Flavobacteriales bacterium
GAACTCATGTTCTCCATTCCACCAGCAACAACAACATCGTTATCTCCAAGCATGATGCTCTGCGCACCAAGCATAATCGCCTTCATCCCAGAGGCACACACTTTATTTACCGTAGTTGCAGGAACCGTATTCGGAACGCCAGCAAACATTCCGGCCTGACGAGCTGGTGCTTGACCAACTCCTGCAGAAAGAACATTTCCCATAAAAACTTCTTGAACAGCATCTGCGCTAACGCCTGCTGCTGAAATTGCTCCTTTTATTGCCGTAGCTCCCAATTTTGGGGCTGGAACTGAAGAAAGCTTTCCGTTGAAGCTTCCCATTGGTGTTCGTACTGCTGATACGATATATACTTCTTTCATGCTTGAATCTTGTGATTTTGTGCGAAAGTAGTGATTTATGAGCCATGGAAAATGACATCTATCTGACCTCTTTCAACCGCAATAATTCAGTTAGATTAGTGGCTCTGAAATGAGCAACTTTTTATCTGATTTAAGGAACAACCATGAACGTGTTCAGCGCGTTCTTCTTTTTGTTGCAACTGGATTGCTGGTTGTGCTCATGCTTCCCAAGGAAGGCAAGTTCAAATACGAATATCAGAAAGGCCGTCCGTGGGGACACGAAGACTTAGTAGCGCCATTCGATTTTGCAATTGAAAAACCAAAAGAAGAACTTGCTACCGAGGTTGATCAAGTAAAGGTTAATGCCAAAACCTACTTAAAGATTGATGACCAAGTTGCCACAGACGTTGCTGCTGAATTTCGCAGCCAATTTGTCAAGGAATTCAAACCAGACTCTGCTAGGCCAAAATCTATAAGGAAGCTTAATACTTTGCTGGCCGATGGCGAATTGGTTTTAAACTCAATTTACGAACAAGGCATTCTTAGAAATGCAGATGAACTTGATGCCATCGACCCAAACAAACAGGTTTTCTTGCTGAGAGGAAACACGGCATCTGAGGTTAGCCTTGCACAGTTTTACTCGGTTCAATCTGCATACAGCAAAATTCAATCGACTGTTCAAACCAACAACAGAAAAGAACGGGAGTTGTTGATTTCAACCTTATCTAATGTTCTGGTTCAAAACGTGGTTTACGACAAAGAAACCACAGAACGCTTTTTGGAAGATGATTTGAACTCAATTTCTTCCACAAGAGGCATGATTCCGAAAGGCCTCAAAATCATTAGCCGTGGCGATATGGTTGATAACGAAAACCTTTTGGTGCTGGAGTCTTTAAGGAACGAATACCAAGCTAAACTTGGCTCATCTGGCAGCTATTACCTTATTCTATTAGGGCAAATGATTATGGTGGCCATAGTGCTACTTATGTTCTACCTATTCCTGATTAAATACCGTTCAGATTTAGCACAAAACAATTGGAAAGTCACGTTCCTTCTCATGCTCATTTTGGGTGCTGTGGCTACGGCAAGCATCGTTCAACAAATAGATACAATTCACCTTTACCTGGTGCCTTTTTGCTTGCTTCCTGTAATTGTAAGAAGCTTCTTCGATAGTAGGATTGCGCTTTTCTCTCACCTCGTCACGCTAATTATTGTTGGGTTTGAAGCACCAAATGGATTTGAGTTCATGTTTTTGGAGCTCATTGCAGGAATCATAGCCATATTCACCTTACTAAGTCTTCAAAACCGTTCTCAGTTATTCGTTTCTATGCTGATAGTTTTTGTGACTTACAGCGCGAGTTATTTCAGTATTGCCGTAATGCAGGAAGGTGAAATTGGTAACATCGATTTAACCATGTTTGTATGGTTTGCTGGAAGCGTTGGACTGACACTCCTCGCCTATCCACTTATCTTTCTTTTCGAGAAATTGTTCGGTTTCCTTTCGGATGTTACGCTGCTTGAGTTGAACAACACCAACCACAAGTTGCTACGGCAAATGGCATCCGAAGCGCCAGGTACTTTTCAGCATTCATTACAAGTAGCTAGCCTAGCAGAAACGGCAATTTTTGAAATTGGTGGCAATGCTTTGCTCGTTAGAACTGCCGCTTTGTACCACGACATTGGCAAGCTAAAAGCACCAATGTATTATATTGAAAATCAGGTTACAGGTGTTAATCCGCATGATGATTTAGCCTTTGAAGAAAGCGCAAAGATTATCATCAATCATGTGCTCAAAGGCATTGAGTTAGCAAAGAAAAATAACTTACCTGAGCAGTTGATTGACTTCATCAGAACACATCACGGAACGTCAACGGTACAATATTTCTATCGTTCTTACCTGAGCAATTTCCCAGAGGGAGAATTAGATAAAGAGCACTTTAGTTACCCTGGCCCAAAGCCGTTTACAAAAGAAATGGCTGTTTTAATGATGGCCGATAGTGTTGAGGCCGCATCTAGAAGTTTACAGGAATACACAGCCGAATCCGTGGGTAAATTGGTTGATGGAATTATTGATTACCAGTTCAATGAAGGCCAGTTTGATAGTGCCAACATCACACTTCGAGATATTTCTGAGGTAAGAGCCATTTTCAAGAAAAAGCTGCTCAACATTTATCACGTTCGGATGGAATATCCTTCTTGAGTAAAAAACGAAAAAGGAAGAATGAAAAACGTATCAGCACCCGTTGAAATAAGCTCCATGCGTTTTTCGTTTTTCCCTTTTTCCTCTAACCCTTTTATTACCTTTGAGCTTTAATGAGTTTCGCCTATCCCGAATTCCTATTTGCACTCGCGGCAATTTCGGTTCCCATCATTATCCATTTATTCAATTTCAGAAGATTTAAGAAGGTTTACTTCTCAGATATTCGGTTTTTGAAAGATGTTGAGGTTGAAACCAAAAGCAGAAATCAGCTTAAAAACCTGCTCATTCTACTTTCTAGAATCTTGGCAATTGCATTTCTAGTAATGGCGTTTGCAAGGCCGTTTCTTCCTAGCGGAGAAAACCAATCGGCTGCAGATTCAAATTCAATTGTGGTCTTTTTAGACAATTCCTTTAGCATGAATGCCGAAGGAGAAAAAGGCAATCTATTGGAGGAAGCAAAAGCAAAAGCCATTGAAGTTGCTTCGGTTTATAAAAATGGTGCGGAAATACGATTGCTTACTAACGATTTCAACCCTCGCCATTTCAGGAATCTTTCCTTCGAAGAGTTTAAGAATGAAGTGTCTGCTGTACAGACTTCTCCGCAACTCAGAACCTTTGACAATATCGTTTCTAGAGCATCAGGAATTTCTGATTCTAAGTCGGCAGTTAGCTTATACTATTTGTCAGATTTTCAAAGGACAACGTCAACTCCAATTGAGACAATAAATGATTCGTTATTAAGTATTTACGCTATTCCATCAGAATCTAACATTCAATCAAATATTTACATTGATAGTTGCTGGTTTGAATCACCTTCTAGATTACCACTACAGCCAGATAAGCTTAAAGTTCGTGTGAGAAATTCTGGCCAAGAAACAGTAGAAAACGTAAGCATTAAGCTATCGTTGAATGGCACTCAGAGAGCGGTTGGAACAGCCACAATTTCTGCCGCAAGTTTCGAAGAAGTAACTCTCAGCTTTACTAACGCAGAAGGCGGAATGCAGTTTGCTGAAGTTTCTGTTCAGGACTACCCTATTACGTATGACGATAAGTACCATTTGTCCTACAATCTTGCCAGCACCGTTAATATTCTGAGCATCAACGGCAATGGAGCTTCAAATCATGTTTCTAACCTATTTGAATCTGAGAACAACTTCAGTTTAACCGAAGTTTCTGATGGTGAACTGGATTATTCGGTTCTCAGCTCAATTGACTTATTGGTTTGCAATGAAGTTCCTCGGTTTTCCTCCGGGATGATTCAGGAACTGATGAAGTTTGTGAAAAATGGCGGCAGCTTACTCATTCTCCCTTCAGAATCGAGAGATTTGAACTCAATTAATGAGTTATTGCTAGCTGTGGGTGCCGAACAATTTGCTGCATTAGACAGCTCATCTGTGAAAGTTGAAGGCGTAAATCTGCAAAGCGAAGTGTTCAAGAATGTTTTCACAGAATGGCAAGAACGAGTGGATTTACCAGCCACTAAAAAGCACTTCTCAACCGTTTCTAGAAGTTCGGCCAGTTCAGAGCGATTGCTAACTCTAGCAAACAGTCAACCGCTGTTAACCTCATACCGAAACGAGAACGGTAAGACGTATGTTTTTGCTTCGACTTTAAAAGACGAATGGTCTAACTTTCATAGACATGCATTGTTTGTACCTGCGCTGTACAATATGGCGGTCAACAGCGTTTCGAGCGGTACTAGCAACGAAACGATTGGTTCAAACCAAATGATTGAAACCAAGAATAAAGCTGAAAGAGATGGCATTCTTGAAGTTAAAAGCACTTCATCTGAAGTTTCATTCGTGCCAGAGCGCATAACTCGTTCTACAGGCACAGGAATAATGGTTCATGACCAAATTGAAACTCACGGCCATTATCTACTTACTTCTCAAGAAGGAGACACGATTCAACCAATTAGCTTTAACTACAATCGTTCTGAGAGCGATTTAACCTTCTTATCGGGTACAGAATTTATGGACGCGGCTAAGTTGGCTGGAGTTAAAAACATTCAACTCATTGAGGGAAAAGCTGAGTCAATTGCAAACAGCGTTCAGGAATTACAAAACGGCATTCAGCTTTGGCGCTGGTTCCTACTTTTTGTGCTGGTTTGTCTATTGTTTGAAATCATTTTAATCCGAATTCTTTAAGTCATGCAAATACTTCTGCGTTCTGTTAAAATCATCGACCCAAGTTCAAAACACAACGGTAAAACGTTAGACATTCTCATTGAGGATGGGACAATTTCTGAGATTGGCGAGAATCTAGAGAGCTCAACCGCTAATGAGATTATTGAAGGTGAAGATTTGCACGTTTCTCCGGGTTGGGTTGACATGTACGCCACGTTTGGCGACCCAGGAAAGGAATACAAAGAGGATATTCTTTCGGGATTAGATGCGGCTGCCCAAGGCGGTTTTACCAAGGTTGCCGTTTCGCCAGAAACCGAACCATCTGTTGACACCAAATCAGCTATAGAATATGTTCAAAATCGTTCTCAGCATCATGTGGTTGATGCGCTTCCTATAGCGGCACTAACCAAAGGTTTAAAGGGAGAAGAACTTGCGGAGATTTTCGATATGCAAGCTTCTGGTGCCATCGCAGTAAGCAACGGAAAACACTCCATTGAAAACGCCAAAGTTCAGAACCTAGCGCTTCAGTATGTCAAAAACTTAAACCTTCCCTTCTACTCTTTTTGTGAAGAAAACAACTTGGCAAATGGTGGCCAAATGCATGAAGGAAATGTGAATACTCGTGTTGGATTAAAGGGCATTCCAGCGTTAGCGGAAGAACTTTCTGTTGCCAGAGATTTATACTTAGCCGAATACGCAGATACGGCTGTTCATTTCTCTCATATCACTACAAAAGGTGCCGTTAGTTTAATTCGAGAAGCAAAATCCAAAGGATTAAAAGTTACGGCTAGCGTACCAGCGCATCATTTAAAATTCTCTGACGATACGATTGAAGACTTCGACCCAAACTTCAAAGTTTCCCCTCCGTTTAGAGGACAAGAACATATTTCAGCATTAAAACAAGGCTTAAAAGACGGAACTATTGATGCGGTTATCTCAGACCACGAACCGCATGAACCAGAAGCCAAGTTTTCTGAATTTAGTAAAGCTGAAGCTGGCATTATTGCGCTTGAAACTACTTTTTCAACTGTTTTTGAAGCTCTAGGCCAAGATTTATCTATTGAAGTAATTATTGAGAAGCTGAGTTCGGGACCAAGAAAAATTCTTGGCATAACGTCTGCAACTATAGAAGCTGGATTAAAAGCCGAACTGACCGTTTTTGCACCAAACATTGCTTGGGAATACAATGCCGATGAGGTTAAGAGCAAATCGAAAAATTCTCCGCTACTCGGAACCGAACTAAAAGGACTACCCGTTGGCGTAATAAATAACGGTCAACTTTTCCTGAACAGTTAATCGAGACTAGCGTTAGCTATTGAGTACCTTTGCACAAAATTTAACAGATGAGTGACGCGGAAATAAAACTGGATAGCATTGAATCTGCAATTCAGGACATCAAAGACGGTAAGGTTGTAATTGTTGTTGATGATGCGGATAGAGAAAACGAGGGTGATTTTGTGGCTGCGGCTCGTTCTGTAACACCAGAGATGATCAACTTTATGGCCACACACGGCAAAGGGCTAATTTGCGCGCCTTTGGTTGAAGACCGTTGTGTTGAGTTAGGGTTAGACCTAATGGTTCAAAACAATAATGCAGCCTACGAAACTCCATTTACCGTATCTGTAGATTTAATGGGCCATGGCTGTACTACAGGTATTTCTGCAAGTGATAGGTCAAAAACGGTTAAAGCACTTATTGACCCAGAAATTAAACCTGAGGAACTTGGTAAGCCTGGTCATATTTTCCCGCTAAAAGCCAAGAAAGGTGGTGTTTTAAGAAGAGCTGGCCATACAGAAGCAGCCATCGACCTTGCCAGATTAGCCGGATTCGAATCTGCGGGTGTTATTGTTGAGATAATGAATGAAGATGGCACCATGGCTCGGTTACCTGAACTTGCTGTCATTGCTAAGAAATTCGATTTAAAGCTGGTTTCAATTAGAGATTTAATTGAATATCGCGTAAAGCACGAGTCATTGATTGAGCGTCAAATAGGTGTCAATATGCCCACGGATTGGGGCAATTTTGAACTTGTAGCTTACAATCAAACAACCAACGACCAAACGCACTTAGCGCTCGTAAAAGGAACTTGGGACAAGGATGAGGAGATTCTAGTTAGAGTACACTCTTCTTGCGTTACCGGAGATATTTTTGGCTCTTGTCGTTGCGATTGTGGCGGACAACTACATGCTGCAATGCAAATGGTTGAAGAAGCTGGAAAGGGAGTTGTTGTTTACATGAATCAGGAAGGAAGAGGTATTGGCTTACTAAACAAGCTAAAAGCTTACGAACTTCAAGAGCAAGGAATGGATACCGTAGAAGCCAATCTTGCGTTGGGTTTTGAAATGGATCAACGCGATTACGGAATTGGCGCCCAAATTCTTAGAGACCTAGGTGTTTCTAAAATGAAATTGATGAGCAACAACCCGAAAAAACGAACCGGACTAATTGGTTACGGACTTGAAATAGTAGATAATGTTGGCATTGAAATAAAAGCTAACGAGCATAATCGCTTTTACCTACAGACAAAAAGAGATAAAATGGGGCACACAATTAAGGTTGAGAAATAACCGAAAGCGTTGATACCAAAGGGATTCAAACTATTTTCAGTAAAAAATTGAAACGGGTTGTAATTACCCAATCAACCGTATATATTTGCGACCGCTTTAGAAAAAGCACGACCTGATAGCTCAGTTGGTAGAGCATCTCCCTTTTAAGGAGAGGGTCCTGGGTTCGAGCCCCAGTCAGGTCACGAAAAGCCTTCTCAATTGAGAAGGCTTTTTTGTTTTCAATTAGTTAGATTTAGGAAACTAAAGACCTGAATTATGATAAACAAATTGAAGATTTCTGCCGTTGCGCTTATGATTGGAGCAGGATTTATGGCGTGCTCTCCGCAAGAAGAGTGCTTTGAATGTACGGCTTCAGATATGAACGGACAGGCTGCATCTATGTCTGATGAGATATGTGCCGACAACCTTAGTCAGGATGATAAAGACGCTTTCAGAGTAACTTTTACCGCCCTACACAACCCAGCGGCTTACAATATTAGCTGCGCAGACAAGTAGTCTAAAAAATTTGAATTAGCGAAAGGCGGAACCTGTGTTCCGCCTTTTTGTTTATTGAATTCAGTTGACTTAATAAAGTTCAGCCGAATTCTATCTTTGCAAAAATCAGTAGAACTAGTAATATCACATGCGTAACGAAAGTTTAGAGTTTCTTAAAACATATTTGAACAATGCTTCACCAACAGGCTTCGAATCCTCAGGGCAACAAATTTGGTTAGATTACATCAAGCCTTACATCGATGAATACTATACCGATGTTTATGGTTCTGCCGTTGCTATTATTAATCCGGAAGCCAAGTATAAAGTAGTTATAGAAGCGCATGCTGATGAGATTGCTTGGTTTGTAAACTACATTTCTAAAGAAGGACTTATTTATGTAAGAAGAAACGGTGGCTCAGACCATC
>JBMYXX010000124.1:0-8064 GCA_049608805.1 Flavobacteriales bacterium
TTAATGAGCGGAACACTCAAAAAACTAAACAGAATAGACAAATAATGAAGAGGAAACGACATGGCAGAAGAAAAACCAATAGCGTATTGATTAGCGTAAACCTTCGGGATAATCTCTCCAAAAAGAAGCACCATTAGCGTAATTCCGAAAACCTCAATAATGCGAGCAACAGGTATTATTCCACCTATTAAATAATTAAGCAATTCTGGATCAACATTTTTAGCGATTAAGAATGTTGAAAGGATTACGATACCCACATTAATAAAGTTGTTGGCCACCAAAATGGTAGCCAGCAATTTCTTGGGTTTCTTAAGCATTTCCACAGCTTGCTGGCGCAATCGTTGTGGCGACTCTTCCATTTCCTCCAAGTCAGATTTAGACAAGGAGAAATAAGCCACTTCCGCGCCAGAAATCATGGCGGAGCACGCTAACAACCCGGCTAGCACAACCAATCCAAATATTAGATTGAGCGACAAACCGCCTGATAAAATCAGGGTATTAATCAGTATGAGAATCGGTTCGGGAGGGTCTTCCAACTCAGGAGAGATTCGTTAAACCTAAACGACTTTTCATTTTAGAATGGAAGATCGTCATCAACATCATCCATAGAAGCGGATGGTTCGTTTACCTGATTTTTAGCTGGCGCTGGAGCCGCAGAAGCTTGCGCTCCTCCACCCTGCGAACCACCTCCTTCAGGTCGTCCTAGAAGCGTCATGTTATCAGCAAGCACTTCCGTTGTATATCGTTTGTTACCGTTTTGGTCATCCCAAGAACGAGTTCTTAGCTTTCCTTCGATAAAAACCTGAGACCCTTTTTTCAAATATCTCTCGGCTATATCTGCCAAACCACGCCACATTACTATGTTGTGCCATTCGGTTTTATCAACCTGGTTTCCGTTTTTATCCTTGTATCGTTCAGATGTAGCAATACTAAAGTTGGCCACCTTAGCGCCACTTTCAATTGTTCTGGTTTCAGGATCTGCTCCTAAATTGCCTACTAAAATCACTTTGTTTACTCCTGCCATAATTCCTTGTTTTTCGGTTTACCAGTAAAGATTCTAAACTTCTTTGTCAATAACAAGGTTTTCTTTTTCTAACCACCGATTTATCAATCTTGGAAACGCAAAGCTACTAAGCTTATTTAGCTTGACCTTATTGAATTCAGCATTATTTAAATCATTGCCCTCAACCAACACAAATTTGGCTTTGATTTTCTGATGAGAAAGGATGTGTTGAAACTCTTCCGATATCGATTTTACCGTTGAATCTGAACCCAATTTCATCAGATTTAGAACTTCTTCATCGCCCAACCTTAGCTTGCTTTCATACAACGGAAATTCATACAATCCTTGCCAAATATCTCCTTCTCCCCTTCTTCTAATAAATGTTCCTCCATTAGAAACAGGAATGAGATAATAGAAAAACCGATGTCGAACTTTAACTTTTTTGGTTCGAATTGGCAATTTCGACTGTAAACCTTCTCTTTCAGCTACGCACGAATTGCTTAAAGGACAAGCTTCACAGTTTGGTGATTTTGGTGTGCAAACCGTAGCTCCCAACTCCATCATTGCCTGATTGTGATTTCCAGAATCGGCAGAATCCACAATTCCATTTGCCAATTCGGAGATGAGTTTTTTAGTTGGTGTTTCATCAATCGACTCGTGTATTCCAAAGTATCGAGAAAGAACACGGTAAACATTACCATCAACCGCGGCAACTGGTAAATTGAAACAAATAGAACCTATGGCAGCGGCAGTATAAGGGCCAACTCCCTTAAGAGCCAACAAACCATCATGAGTTGATGGAAACTCACCATTCAAATCTTGACTTATGTACTTAGCAGTTGCATGAAGGTTTCTCGCTCTAGAATAATAACCGAGCCCTTCCCACAATTTCAGCACCTCGTCTTCAGAAGCATTAGCCAATTCGTGAACATCAGGAAACCGCTCCAAGAACCTATTATAATAAGGCAACCCTTGATCAACCCGCGTTTGTTGGAGGATAATTTCCGATATCCAAACCGAATACGGATTCTTGTTTTCTCTCCACGGCAAACCGCGTTTAACGCCATTGTACCATTTCTGTAATTCCTGCTGAGGAAAATCGATGTTTTTCGTGTTGGATTTCAAGCTTTCAAAATTAAGAACAGACTCGCTTCTCAATTAAAATATTCGGTTACCTTTGCACGCCCTTTACAAGAAGTAGTAATCGGCTCATAATCAAGCACTAATGACAAAAGCTGACATCGTAAATCAGATTTCAGAACAAACAGGAATCGAAAAACTGCAGGTTCAACACACTGTTGAAGCCTTCATGACATCTGTAAAAAGTTCTCTTTCTAAAGGACAGAACGTTTACCTAAGAGGCTTTGGAAGTTTCATAGTTAAGAAACGTGCACAGAAAACTGGACGTATCATTTCTAAGAACACGACCATTGTGATTCCTGAGCACCATGTGCCAGCATTTAAGCCTGCTAAAACTTTCGTAAGCAGAGTTAAGAGTAGCGTAAAGTAGATTGAAAACCCCTCAAATCATATTGGTTTTAAGTGCATTGGCTGTAGGCGTTGGCTTATATATGATGCCAATGGCTCCCATTGCTGAGGAGGCGCACGACCATGCACATGAGGGCGAAGAGGTTGCTTACAATATTCAAGACGACTTAACCGAGATTAAGAATAACCTAGACAGCGCGGCACTTGCTAGGGTTAACGGCTGGGAAACTTCCGACAACCCAAGTGCAATTGACAGTCTTATTGCCTTTTACGATTTACTGAGAAAACCAATTGGTTCTGCTCATTATTCGTTAGAACAGGCCAAGATTACTAACGATGTTGATGATTGGACAGAAACAGGAGAACGTTTTCTTCTGAATGCCAAATACATGGGCAGTCAGGAGCAGAAAACTAGCTGGTATGCAGAGGCAAGAACCTGCTTTGAAAAAGCGACTGAATTATCACCAGACGACCTAGAGATACAAGTTGATTTGGGCGTTTGTTTGATTGAAGGAGCTTCATTCTTGGGAACTCCTCCAATGGAAGGAATTGGTATTTTAAAGAAGGTTGAACAAGTTGACCCGAACAACATTAAAGCACTTATAAACCTTGGTTACTTTGCCATTAAATCTGGTCAGTTTGAGAAAGCTGAAGAACGATTTAATCAGGTAATTAAAATTGATGGCGAATACGCAGAATCGTATTTGTATCTGGCAGATTTACATGAACGCCAGAAAAATTACACAGCGGCAATTGCCGATTTAGAGAATTTCAAGTCCTTAATTTCTGATGACCAAAATAAGGTTGATGAAGTGGACGCATACATATTAGAACTTAGTAAGAACATTTAAAACAGATTATCATGCCTTGCGGTAAAAAGAGAAAAAGACATAAGATGGCCACTCACAAGCGTAAAAAGCGTTTGAGAAAGAATCGTCACAAGAAAAAATAATCAGCCTTTGAGATAAGGTTCACAGGCCGCCTCTCGCGGCAGTGCCAACACCTTTTAAAGCATTGGGTCAATAAGACCCGATGCTTTGTTGTACGCTATGCGGTAGGCGGCATTAAAAACGCTATCCGTGAATTACGACCTGGTAATCTCATCACAACCTTCTAAGGTTGATATTGCCCTTTTAAAGGACAAAAAATTATTAGAACTCCACGAGGAGAGTGGCGACAGCGCTTTCCAGGTGGGAGACCTATACCTAGGCCGCGTCCATAAAGTGATGCCGGGCCTCAATGCCGCATTCATTAATGTTGGCTACGAAAAAGATGGGTTTCAGCACTATTTAGATCTCGGCCCTAAGGTTAAGACAATGATGAAATTCATTGATCTTACTAGAGCTGGGAAGCTAAAATCTCCAATGCTTGACCGTTTCAGGCCAGAGGCCGAAATTGAAAAGAGCGGAAAAATTAACGATGTCCTTTCTCAGGGAAAAGAGATTCTTGTGCAAGTTGCAAAAGAGCCGATTTCCACTAAGGGACCTCGTTTAACAACTGAACTTTCTTTTGCAGGAAAATTCATTGTGCTTGTTCCTTTTTCCGACAAGGTTTCTATCTCTCAAAAGATTAAAACCAACGAGGAGAAGAAACGATTAAAGGAGATTTTCAAAGACATTAAGCCTAAAGGTTTTGGGCTAATTGTAAGAACTGCCGCACAAGGCAAAAAGGTTAAGGACCTTGAGGATGACCTTAAAGATTTGGTTGATCGTTGGGTTAAAATGATCAAGAAGATTAAGAACGCAAAAGCGCCTACCCGAGTAATGGGTGAGTTGAGCCGTAGTTCTTCCATGCTTCGCGATATGCTGAGTTCAGATTTCGGGAACATCCATGTAGATAGCAACGAAACGTATGATGAAATCAGCAAATACCTTTCAGCTTCGCCTGAAAAACTGAAGAAGCTTAAACGCTACAAAGGAACTCAGTCATTGTTCGAAAGCCTTGGGTTAAACAAGCAAATCAAAGCTTCCTTCGGAAAGCATGTTACGTTTAAGAATGGTTCTTATTTGGTGATTGAGCACACAGAAGCACTTCATGTAATTGACGTGAATTCTGGCCCAAGAACCAACGCAGATAACGACCAAGAAACAAACGCATTAGACTGCAATATTGAAGCGGCAATTGAAGTTGCTCGTCAGCTTCGATTACGCGATATGGGCGGAATTATCGTTGTCGATTTTATTGACCTCCACAAGGCAGAAAACAGAAAGAAACTGTTTAATGTGCTGAAGGAAGAAATGAAGGATGATCGTGCAAAGCACAACGTTTTACCTCCTTCCAAATTTGGTTTGGTACAGATTACACGTCAGCGTGTTCGTCCGGAAATGGATATCAAAACCAAAGAGAAATGTCCAAGTTGTGGCGGTTCTGGAGAGATTGAAGCTTCTGTTCTTTTCGACACAGAAATTGAGAACAGCGTAAGTTTTGTAATGAATGAGCAGAATGAGAAAAACATCTCCATTAAAGTTCATCCATACATTGCAGCTTACTTAACTCAAGGAACTTGGCCATGGTCTAAATCTGTGGTTAAGAAATGGGCCAAGGCCAACAACGGAAAGATTGAGGTTGAATCTTCAACCAATTATCACTTCATGGAATACCAGATTTTCAACAGCCGTGGCGAGGAAATTCGACTTAACTAAACCGAATCTCACCAAGAAACTCGCGCGGTTTGCGGATTTAGCCAAGTTTCGGAACACCGTAGAGGTTGCAGATGCTTACAAGCTTGAAAGCAAGTTTGAACTTGCTGGGAAGTGGGCATCTGAACACTTCGAAAATGAAAACCCAATTACCCTTGAGCTAGCTTGTGGTAAAGGAGAATACTCGGTTGGACAAGGTGCCATGTATCCTGACCGAAACTTTATTGGTGTTGATATAAAAGGCAATCGCATTTGGAAAGGTGCCAAGCAAGCGCTGGAAGATGGTCTTACTAATGTTGGTTTTCTCAGAACATCCATCAATCATATTGATAAGATTTTTGCCAAGGGAGAGATTGCCGAAATCTGGATAATCTTTCCGGACCCGCAGCTTCAAACCAACCGAGAACGAAATAGACTTACATCGCCAAACTTCATTAATCGCTATCGCGAAATATTAAAAGAAGGCGGAATAGTTCAGTTGAAAACCGACAACCCACCATTTTTTGAATACACCAAAGAAGTGGTTGCAGAGTTGGGTTTGAAAACACTTTGCGAATCGACCGATGTGTATGCCGACCTTGAAAAAGGAGAAAACAAATACCTCTGCGACCGTGAAAAAGAACTTCGCATTAGAACCTTCTACGAGAACATGTGGCTGAAGGAAGGGTTGAAAATCAACTATATCGCGTTTCAGCTTTAATCGTGAATAAGAAGAAAGATGGCTTCTTTCAAGATGTTTGGGATGTTGCTAGACTCATTCCAAAAGGGCGCGTTACTTCTTATGGCGCGATTGCCAAATACTTAGGCAGCCCAGGTGCAGCTAGAATGGTTGGTTGGGCTATGAATGCTTGCTCTGCTTCAGAGAAAATCGTTCCTGCTCAGAGAGTCGTTAATCGTATTGGAATGCTTTCTGGCAAGCAACACTTTGAAGACCAAAACTTAATGCAAGAGCTGTTAGAAGCAGAAGGCGTTAAGGTGGAAAACAATCAAGTGGTTGAGTTTGAAAAGCTGTTTTGGGATCCGATGGTTGAGCTCGGGCTGGAACATTGAAGCGGTTCATCGCAGGAGAATAAATGTGGACATAATTAGCCAGCATACAACTAGAGCTATGAATGGTACTGGTAGTAGGTGCTGAAAAGAAACAGGTCTCTTTGGAAGCCAAGTTTCATACACTGATCTAGCTGAGGACCAAAATCCTAGGCAAAGAAGAAAAATTAGCACCAACGGAAAATAACTACGACTTCCTGTCAGCATTATTAAACAACATTTAATCAGAGTACCAAACTGAAACTCGACCAGCAAGGCAAAGGCCACCAAGGACAGTATCCCTGACTTTCTGATTCCGCTTGAATTCAAATCCACATACTAGATCTTCGTCACTTCTTACTCTGCGCAAGAATATAAGTAGCCAAATCTTCAATCTGAGAATTGCTCAGTTTCTCCTGAGAATAGATTGGCATGTATTGGGGAATGTGATCCTTAGAGGCTGTACCGTGTCTTGTAATCCAATAGATGGAACCACCATTGCTTTTCTTGAAATAGCTGGCCAACCATTTAAAATCCTTCTGATCTTTCTCTGTTCCAAACAGCGTCTTATTCGTTATTGTCTTTTTAGGCGAATGACAATGCAAGCAACTTTTCTCATAAATCCATTTGCCATTCTCTAGGTTTCCTTCCTTACCCATTTTGCGCTTCTTTTTTGGGAGCTCATCAAGAAAAGTTGCCGGATATCCGTCTAAGTATTTTGACTTTATCAATCCAATACTTGCAGTTCTTTCTTCGTCCGTTTGATCCGTTGCAGAAATGCTAGCCAGCTCTTCTTCAGAAAGATTTAAATCCCTCATTCTAAGTTCCATAGAAGTCAAATAATGTAAGGTTGCTTCCATTTCTTCTTCGGTCAATTCTCTACCTACAGAACATTCTTTTGAGCAAAGCTGAATGGCATTTTTCAAATCATGTCTTGCAGGATCTATAAGCTCCTTTCCATATTTCTTTTCATGGTCTCCGTTAAACCAACTTGTTCTATTGGTTATTCCGTAAAGCGTAGAACCAGGTAAATAAGGCAGGTTATTCTCCATGGCAAAACTCAATCTGCTTGCAGGGTCATTATCATCAGCAAATTCTGACTCTGGCAAAATATTGTGGCAATCTGTGCACACAAAATGCTCAGAGAGAGGCGATGCAACAGCTCCATTTTCATAAACACCACCAAGCTGAACCAAATCTTTACCTAAGCCAAGTTTCTCCATATCTACCGTCCCGATGTAGTGTTCAGGAGCTTCATCACCTAGTGCAAGCAAAACACTACTTACCGTTGTGTTTGGGTCGTATGGAGTTGGTTGCAGAACTACACTGGCTGTAAATCCGGTGCAAACAATAAATGCCAGAATGGCGATGGAATATCTATACATGAGTTGATAATTTGAACATCAATTTTAATCAAAAGAAGCGACAACCGTACCATATCTAATTGTGTAGTACCTTTGCGTTTAGAATGAATCTAAATAAGCAAACAGTAGCGGAAACGCTCAAGAAGGTGAAGTCGCCAGCAGGTAATGTTAGCATTACAGAAAGTGGCGAATTAAAGAACATCCAAGTATTCGGAAAGGAGATTGATATCGACCTTGAAATAAAGAGCCCAGCGCTTAACATTCGTAAAAAGCTAGAAGGAGAAATTCTTGCAGCTTTAAACGAAGAATTTGGTGAGGTAAAAGTTCGGGTAAACATTGCGGCCAAACCAGTTCAATCTGGCCCTCAAGGCCCACCAACTTTAAGTAAGGTAAAGAACATTATTGCAGTAGCTTCTGGTAAAGGAGGTGTTGGCAAAAGCACGGTTACTGCCAACCTAGCTGTAGGCTTAGCCAAGCAAGGCTTTAAGGTTGGGTTGATAGATGCAGACATCTACGGGCCAAGTATGCCTTTGATGTTTGACAT